>JAHJDU010000551.1 GCA_018812385.1 Pseudomonadota bacterium | reverse complement strand
AACAAAAATAGGGTCCATGGAAAATTTCCTGGAGGCATAAAATATTTACGCCTTTTTCCCCGGCTTCTTTAACCATGGGGATATGTTTTTGGATCATGGCTTCTTTTATCTGGGCGACAGTCCCTTCGGATCGAGCATTTGACATTTGGATATGGGCACATTTCACTATTCTTGACATGATGATCTCCTTATGGAGTCTTTATTAAAATAATTTTGTTTTTTTGAAAATTACTATTAAAAAAAACAAAATCAAAGTCAAGCAATTTTCTACTATCAATATTCATAATATCTGTTCTTGAAATTTTCTACCATCAGACCCACACAGATCTCATCCCGGGCAAGCTTGCTTTGGGCGATAAACTTCTATTTGAAAATGATTTGATCAAACAATTGGGAATCACTAAGCCATGCACATCCTTAGATAAAGCATTGACCATTGCCGATAAGGAAGTTATAAATATCGTTATTGCTTTTTCAAGGAGTTCAGAATTTTCGTTTTATGAAGGAGTCATTTATGGATAAAAGATATGATTTCAGTCAGGCTTGGGCAGAAGCGGATCGATGCCTTCTTTGTCATGATGCACCGTGTTCCAAAGGATGCCCGGCCAACACGGATCCTGGGAAGTTTATCAAAAAATTTAAGATGCAAAACATAAAAGGTGCCATTCGTACCATAAAGGAAAATAATATCCTGGGTGGTGCCTGCGGTATTTTATGCCCCACTGCCAGGCTATGTGAAAAAGAATGTGCCAGTTCTCATCTTGACCGGCCAATACAGATTGGCAAAATTCAGGAGTTTTTAGTCAGGCATGGTCGTGACATTGGTTTTAAAGTGTTTGAAAAACCAGAATCAAATCTTGAAAAAGTGGCTGTCATTGGATCAGGACCTGCAGGTTTAAGCTGCGGGGCTGAACTTGCTAAAAAAGGGTATGGGGTTACCATCTTTGAAAAAATGGATGAACCCGGGGGTGTTTTGCGGTATGGGGTTCCTTCCTATAGATTCAGTAAAGAGTATCTTAAAACAGAGCTTGAAGATATAATAAATCTTGGAGTAAAATTTGAATGCGGCTATGCCATAAAAAAGGATGGTGAGGCTGAAGACCTTCTTAATAAAGGCTTTAAAGCGGTTTTTATTGCAACGGGTCTTTGGGACGCGGTCAGTATTTTTGATGAAAAACCTGAAGGTGTTTATAATTCTGTGGAGTTTTTGTCCAGCCCCCATACAGGCCGTCTGGATATCCTGAAAGAACAGATCAAGGATAAAAAAGTGGCCGTTATCGGAGGTGGCTCTGTTGCCATGGATTGTGCCGGGTTTGCCGCAAGCCTTGGGGCAAAAGATGTTTATCTGGTTTACAGAAGATCCTTTTCCCAGATGCCGGCTGAAAATGATGAGAAAATTGAATCCCTTGAAAAAAATATCCATTTTCTGATACTTAACCAGCCAAAAGCTTACCTCACAAATGACAAAGGGGTAGTATCCGGGATTAAACTTGTTCGCACAGAATTATCACAGGCAAAAGGCTCTGGACGAAGATCTCCTGTTGAGGTCAAAGATTCCCAATGGGTTCTTGATATTGATCTGGTTGTGGAAGCCATTGGGAATAAAGCATTTGAAACTTCAAGCAATTTGTACCCAGGAGTTGATATTGACGATAAAAAATTGATAAAGGTAAAATTTGACGATTGCCAGACATCAAAACAGGCAATTTTTGCAGGGGGAGACATTGTAAGGGGCCCGTCTCTTGTCGTAAATGCCGTCCAGGATGGGAAAACTGCGGCAAATGCCATAGACAGCTACTTGGTTCGAAGAAGAGCTAAGCTCACAACTAAGGAGGGATGAAAATGAATAAAAATAATATTGATCTGTCCATTGATTTTTGTGGCGTAAAATTCAAAAATCCTTTTCTTCTTTCTTCATCTCCTGTATCCAACAGTGCTGAAATGGTTGCCAGATCCTTTGAAGCAGGGTGGAGCGGTGTTGTTTTCAAGACCCTGAATTCAGATACAACCCCTATTATTCATCCATCTCCCCGGATGAATGGTTATGGTTATGGCAATAAAAGACTTGTGGGGCTTCAGAATGTTGAAATGATTTCTGACAGGCCTTTGAAAGATAATTTAGCAGATTTTTTATATTTAAAGAAAAAATATCCAGAGCATGTTCTGATATCCAGCATCATGGGTTTTTCCAATGATGAATGGGCCTATCTTGCCAAAGTATCCGAGGATAATGGAGCGGATATGCTGGAGCTTAATTTTTCATGTCCCCACATGGCAGTGGAAGGCGCGGGGCATCATGTGGGGCAGGCCTTTGACCTTATTGAAAAATTTACAACCACGGTAAAACAATGCGTTTCTATACCCATTATTGCAAAAATGACTCCAAACATCACAGATATGACAGAGCCTGCCATTTATGCAAAACAAGGCGGTGCTGATGCCATTTCCGCCATAAATACAGTAAGCGGTATTTCCCAGATTGATCTGGATGTTTTTACTCCAAAACCAAATGTTTTCGGGATAGGATCAGTGAGCGGTACTTCCGGCCCTGCAATTAAACCCATTGGCCTGCGGTTTATTTCAGATATGGCAAAGTGTGAAGAACTCTCTTTGCCGCTGTCTGGTATCGGTGGAATTGAGACATGGATTGATGCTCTGGAATATATTCTTCTTGGTGCGTCAACCATACAGGTCACCACGGGCATCATCCATTATGGTTATGGCATTGTTGAAGATATGATAGAAGGGTTGACTGACTTTATGGTTGAAAAAGACATTGCCAGGGTTCAAGACCTTGTGGGTAAGGCCCTGCCCAACCTTAAAACAACGGATAAATTTGATCTGAAAAGACAGGGCCGGGCAGCGTATGATCTTACCACATGTGTTGGATGCGGCCAGTGTTATACCGTCTGCCGGGATGCCGGAGGGTTTGCTTTGGACTGGGACCAGGAGAAAAGACGGCCCGTTTTAATTGAAGATAAATGTTTAAGCTGTATGATATGCAGTTTTGTCTGCCCTGTTTCCGGCATTATTTCCTATACAGAAATGCCCGGGACATGGAAAAGGCAGGATGCTTGCGTAATGGACAAATCTTTGGAAACCAGGATTAAATATCAGCCATTTAATGCCGGCCATTTAATACCATCATAAACAAGGAGAATTTAAGATGTCACTCTTAATAAAAAACGGTTTGGTTGTCACTTCCACGGGCAGTTATACAGCAGATGTATATGTTGAAGAGGGTAAAATAAAAACCATAGGTATAGATTTAGATAATGCAGCCCAGACAATTATTGATGCCAGGGGAAAATATGTTCTGCCCGGTGCCATTGATCCCCATACACATCTGGCCATGCCTTTTATGGGAACCTTTGCCCAGGATGACTATGAAACAGGTACCATCGCAGCGACCTGCGGCGGCGTAACCTGTGTGGTTGATTTTGATCTTCAGCAAAAAGGGGAATCTCTTTTTGAGGCTATTGAAAGAAAGAAATCCTGGGCAAAAGATAAAGTTGTTGTGGATTATTCCCTTCACCCGGCCATTATGGATCCAAGACCGGAAGTCATTGATGAAATTAAGAAGGCTATCCAGGAATATGGAACCCCCAGCTTTAAAATTTTCATGGTATATGATTTCAGGGTCGATGATGCAACAATGATACGCCTGCTCAAGGAGACCAAAAAATATGGGGGGCTTGTACAGGTCCATGCGGAAAATGTCCATATTATTGATCATTTAAATCAAGAGTTTGAAAAAGCCGGTACATTGACTCCTTATTATCATGCCAAAAGCCGCCCCAATATAGCTGAAGAAGAGGCTGTGTCAAGAGCCGCCAAAATGGTGGAGATGACCGGTTCCAGGATCTACATTGTTCATCTTTCATCCAAAGAGGGCCTGGCCCGGGTTAAAGAAGCAAGGGATAAGGGAATCAATGTTTTTGCAGAAACCTGCCCCCAATATCTGCTTTTAGATGAAGAACGATATAAGGAATCAGGATTTAATGGTGCAAAATATGTGATGTCTCCGCCATTAAGAACAAAAGAAAGCAATCAGGCGCTTTGGGACGGTATCAACCAGGGGGATGTCCAGGTTGTTGCAACAGACCATTGCCCCTTT
>JAHJDU010000550.1 GCA_018812385.1 Pseudomonadota bacterium | reverse complement strand
TTCCTGCCAAAAAAACCGGTAGACAAGCCCTGCTTGTGGATTATTTCAAACCCCTTGAAGGGTATGACTTAAATAAAACACAAAGTTTTTTGACTCACCTGCTTGATGTACAGGTTGAGTCTATCATCCTTGACAATGGGACAGACGAACTGACTCCACCAGGAATGAGAAGCCTTAAAGAGTATTTTTCCATCTTTGAAGAAAACCCACGTCTACAAAGAAAAAAAATGACATCTTCTGTAATGAGACGATTAAAAAAACAATTTCTTTCAAACATTTCTTTTAAAAACCTATCTCAAAAAACCAGAATTTTATATTTAAAAAAGATTTCCCGCCATCTGAATTTGTGCAAAAAAGAAAATTGCCTGTTGTCAAAGCTGTCTGCTGTTTCTTTTTTTCTTGAGTCAATCTTTATCTATACACAAAAAAATGGGGTCAAAATAAAAATAATACGATTTCTATTAAAAGATGAAATAGAGCATGCCTTTAATATTTACAAGAACCCTATTAAACCAATAGCAAATCGGCCTCCGGAAGAGCTTTTAATTGACCCTGATATTGATTCTTTTGATATTTTCAGATTTTATGTTTTCTGCCTGCTGAATAAATCTAACGACAGCGCTATCCTTGAATTTATTAGAACCTATCCTTCCTTTTACGACCATGTTGCCGACATCTTTATTCAAAATTCACCCCTTGATATATTGTAATTTGCCGATAAGTTTGACTGTGTCAATTGCACAGTATTTTTCATAAAATTAATTTTTTAAGTTGACTTTTAAAACTATTCTAAATATTACAACAATTGTTCGGGTGCTTAAAATGCTTAAAAGGGAACGCCTGTGAAAATCAGGGACGGGCCCGCCGCTGTAGTTGGGGACGAAAGTTTTACTAAGCCACTGTCTATTGTAAAAACAGATGGGAAGGCAAAACGATTAGGATGATCCAAAAGTCAGAAGACCTGCCTGAATAATTGATGTTTTCCCCGCGGACAAGGGAATTATATTAGATCTTGAGGAAAAAAGGGATAACCCCGGATCGATGAACTCGGTTCGGGGTTTATTATTTTTCGGGCCGGCAAATTTTAAATTATGGAGACAGGAAGAGAGATGAAAAAAATTTGTTTAATGATGGTGCTGGCCGGTTTTTTTTTATTTCAGACAATGGCTTTTGCTGATGAGGATGTAAGAAACCAGGAAGCAGTAGCAATCATGGACGAGATTATTGTAACTGCCACAAAAACCAAAGAGGTACGCAAAGATGTGCCCAATTCTATAATTTTAATCAATGATCTGGATATTAAAGGATCTCCGGCAACCAGTGTTGGCGATCTGTTAGGAGGTGAACCAGGTATTGATTGGCGTACCCGTGGTGATTATGGAGGCGCTGAGCAGGAAATCCATATCCGTGGAATGGGCGCTGATGGCACCCAGATTGTTGTCAATGGTGTGACTATGAATTCCCCTTCATTGGGTATAGCTGATCTAGGCAAAATACCGATGAACAATATTGAACGTATAGAAATCGTTAAAGGCTCAGGATCTGTTTTATACGGTTCCGGGGCAATGGGTGGCATTGTGAATATCATTACAAAGAACCCAAAACGTGACCAGACCGATTTAAAAATAAGTACGGGTTATGGGTCTGAAAATACGTATCAGATGTCAGCCGAGCAAGGAATGTTTGTTCTCGGAGACCTTGGCTATTACATCACTGCCAACAGTTCAGGCACAGATGGTTTCCGGGATAACGCTGATTTCAAACAAAAGGATATGTCATTAAAACTTGTACTGGATAAAGGGGAAAACCTGAATATCAGCCTTTATGGTGATTATATTGATCGAAAAAGTGGACGACCAGGTGCCAAACCTCCCACTGGCACTCCTTTGTTCACTGTAAGCGGGATACCCGTATATAATTCTGAATCCGCAAGTCTGCTCAACGAACTCAAAGAGAAAGACAAACATCTGGTTCTTAAGATAAAAAGCAACCCTTTGGATTGGCTTGGCTTAAATTTTCAAACCGACTATACAGACATGGAGAGCAATAACTATTTCAGGTATTATAGTGCATTTACGCCAGGAAACCTGCCAGGAAGCACAACTTCCGTTGTTAATAAAATTTTTGGTGCAGAAGGTAATGTTGAGATAAAACCATTTAAAGGCGGGACTTTGCTTACAGGAATCCAGTATAAAAAATATGACTGGGAAAATACAAGTACGACTCTGGATGGTTTCGGAAATGAATCTTCACAACTAAAAGGTAAGAACGACCTTCATACAACAGGTATTTTTG
Organism: Pseudomonadota bacterium; assembly: GCA_018812385.1. GTDB lineage: Bacteria > Desulfobacterota > Desulfobacteria > Desulfobacterales > Desulfobacteraceae > Desulfobacula. Next base: position 335 of record JAHJDU010000550.1, on the reverse strand, counting down.
GTGAAGCCCAGTATCGGCCCAATAAATATATGAAAGGTATAATAGGTGTTCGCCATGAAGATCATTCAACTTTTGGGACAAAAGTTCTTCCAAGATATGGATTAATTATCAACCCTGTTGAGACCACAACTTTTAAATTCAATACAGGCAAGCACTTTAAAGCTCCCACACCCAATGATTTATTCTGGCCAAAAGAAGATTGGGGATGGGGCATGGGTGCTGAGGGCAATCCAAATCTGAGGCCTGAAACCGGATGGCACAGCGATGCCGGCATTGAACAGACATTTGTAGACAAAAAAATCTTTATCTCTTTGACTTATTTTAAATGGGATATT
>JAHJDU010000650.1 GCA_018812385.1 Pseudomonadota bacterium | reverse complement strand
TGGTCACGCAGATTGGCTTTTGATTTTTCGGGTAGATTTTTATGTTTCTTATATTCTCCGGGAGTCATCCCAAATGTTGCTTTCGAAATTTCAGCAGTTAAAATAGCAAAGTCCCGTTGCTCTTTAATCCCTCGCTCTTTCCATTCATCCGTCAAATTCTGACGAATCGCAATCCCTCGAAGTCTTTTATCAATCCAATCTTTGGGATAACCTTTTTTCTCATAGATCTCTTTCATCCGCTCTTGAGCAAGCTCCGGGTTTTCGATTTCTTCAATTCTTTCATACCCGACTTTTGCCAACCATCGTTTAAATGGCTCTGCTTTAGGGGATGGAATTGATTGGATAAGGCGGAAAATGCTTTCCGTATTTGCAGAATCAGTTGTTCTCATTTTACCATCAGGAGAAGTCATTTTCAACTGTCGACAAACTGTCGACGGTTCAAATCCATCTTCATCTTTCACACGAATTTTCATTTTGTACCAGTAATCACGAGGATTACGACTATCTGTTAATGCGCCACAGATATCTACGACTGAATAATACCATTCATTTGCATGCCATATTCTGCGAATCTTTTTACTTTGAAAGATTACGAGTTTGTTGGGTTGGTTGTTTTTGTTTTTCATCATAAGTCTCCCTAAAACGTTTTTTGCAAAATTGATTTTTTAAGTTCCACGTCTTCATAGATGCTGACTCAACGTTAGCTGCATCTGGGGTGATGTAGAGGATTATTTCTACTTGGTATGAAGGTTGGGTCATTGAGCTGCCTCTAATTCATAATTCACCTATACTTTTTAGTAAAGATTCGTATTGGTCTTCATCTGTTAATTCAATTCTTTTTAATATCAATTCTGCAGCTGATTTCATTTCTGGAACTTCAATAGGTGCAGCCCCTCTTTCAAAACCACCTGACAAGTGTGAATATTCATTATTTATTCTGTTAGTAAGAATTGCTGGTATTTTTTCTTCTCCAAAAAACTTTACCATTTTATCCATCTGTGATGAGCTATCTGGATATTTGTAATACAGAAAAATCTCTAAAAATTTTCTTGCGTTGTTACCAAAGTTGTAAAAAACAGTATGGTTGGTATCATCAATTACATCAATGGATGAGCAATTGTAGATTTGATGAAATAAATAGTTAAATTCTGTCACGTATTCTTTCAAATACTTAGGCATTAACTCAATTGAAGAAATTTTACCAAGTCGATTAATAATAAAATAATCTTTAGAGTATTCTTGAAGATTAGAATTATGATTTAAAAATTTACCGCTAAGTCTTTTTAAATATTTAAGAAACTCTAAACTATGGGTAGATATAAATAATTGCTCAAAATTATTTTGAGCAATTATTTCGGCATTTATAAGGCTATAAACAAAAAAAATATGATTACCATCTAAACTTGAAATGGGGTCGTCAATCCATATTATTGGTTTCGTGTCTTTTGTTTCTACATCTTCTAATCTGCCCATAAAATAGCAAAAGGCAATCAAGCCACATTCGCCTTCGCTTAAATGGTAGGCTTTTTTGCCATCTCTTGTAATTTCAAACCTAAATTGTTTTCTTGTATCGCCTTCCTCTTGAAACTCTACTGCTTTTAAAGAAAGAAAATTGTGACCAAAAAAATCATTTAAATATTCATTGACCTTATCAGCTCCTGTGCTTTCATCTTTTAGAAGTCTTTTTTTTGCTTCTATCAAGTCTGTTTTTCCATCAATTTTATCTGAAATTTCAGTTTTATTTGTTCTTACATTCTCTGCTTTTTCTTCTAAATCCTTAATTGTTTTAAGCTCATTGGAATATTGTATTATTCCTATAAAATCGTAAACATCTCGTAACCGTAACAAGTTTTTAGCTTTTGATTGTTCTGAACTTAGTAAACTTGTAAAGGCGTTTGAATCTGTACGATTTTTTCCAAGCTCATCCCAAATTGCAGTTAATTCTTTTTCAAAATTTCCTGGGTGTTGAAATGCTTGTGGATTGATTAAATTATCTTTTCGCTTTTTTAACTGCTTATTTAAAACATCTAAAGCTGTATTGTACTTTTCCGATTCCGTTTTGTAATTTTCAGACAATGTGTTTAACTCTGAATGAAATTTAGAATAGTATAAATCTTTATTTGGATTGAAAGCTGATAAAATAGATTTCTTTTCTTCCTCAATTCTTTTAATTAAGCCATCAATGCTATTTTCCAAAAGTTCTGATTCTTTATCAAAATGCTTATCCAACTCAGACCAACGTGTATCTCCGATTTTATTATTGCAAAAAGCACAAATTTTTCTTTTTTCCTTATGAAGATTACGACCTTCCTTTACCCACCTGTTTAATACAGCGTCTTTAACAAGTTCTTCAATTTTATCTGAAGCACCGATTTCTTTTTCCATTAGTTTTTGGGCTTGTTCTGAAAAACTGCTGAATTGTAGATTTGTTTTTGATAGAGAAGGAATAGGGGCATTTGTTTTTTCAGTAAGTAATTTATCTAATTCCGCTTGCTTCTCATTTGTTATAGCTTTAAAGTTTTCTTTTAAAACTGTTTTAATATCATTTGCAAGTTTTAGCTTTGAATAATTTTGGTCGCCAAATCGTTCTGCGCTATATTTTATTCCTAATTTTCTGTCTGTTGCTTTTTGGCTTAATTGACCATTTAATTTATTTTGTGCGTTTTGGTGGCTTGTTGATGCTGTTTTTAATTCATCCTTAATTTTCTTCAAATCTGCATACAAGCCGGTTTCTTTATCTTCTTCTTTCAAGCCAAGTTCGATTTTTAAAGTTTTGATTTCCTTTTCAATAACATTATTGTCTGCACCTAAGATCGCAAATGAATTTATACTTTCATCAGGATTGCTAATGAACTTTAAGTTATTTTTTACAAAATCCTCATTAAAAACTCTGATTTTTTTGTATTTTTTGTAAAATTTTCACGCTTAGATTGCAGAATTTTCTAGGTTTTGCCCTTTATATTGGTTGCCCGTTATGGTTGACTACTCCCCGCATCTCTCAGAATTCCTAGCAAAATAACAAGCCCC
>JAHJDU010000549.1 GCA_018812385.1 Pseudomonadota bacterium | reverse complement strand
CTTTATAGAATTAATAAAAAAAATTTAGTATATATTATTCCTTTGATTTGCCAGGTAGCTTTTATAATACTCAATTAACTTAAGGAATGATAAATGATAAATTCACAGAGACTGGGCCAAAGATTTAAAGCCCTTGTTGAAATTGATTCTCTTTCCCGCCAGGAAAAGGATGTTGCCCTGGCGCTTGAAAATATATTGACAAAAATGGGTGCAATGGTCTGTTATGATACTGCAAAAGAACAGGTGGGCGGCAATTGCTCCAATCTTGTGGCTAAGTTTAAGGGAAGTGTTGATGCAGAACCCGTATTTTTATGCGCTCACATGGATACTGTCGGGCCAGGAAAGGGTATAAAGGTTCAGTTTGAAGATGGTGTTTTTAAAAGTGATGGAACAACCATCCTGGGTGCGGATGACAAATCCGCCCTTGCTATCATTCTTGAAGTCATGGATGTAATCCTTGAAAACAAAATAGATTACCCGCCCGTTGAAATTATTTTTACTATTTGTGAAGAAATCGGTCTTTTAGGGGCAAAGCATTTTGATTATTCCTTAATGGATTCAAAATTCGGATATATCCTTGATTCAACAGATACCAAAGGAATTGTCACAAAAGCGCCTGGTTCAAATAAGATCATTATAAAAATTTTTGGAAAAGCCGCCCATTCAGGCGCAGAACCTGAAAAAGGAATTAATGCTATTTTAGTTGCATCTAAAGCCATTTCAGGGCTTAAATTAGGCCGGATTGATGAAGAGACAACCTGTAATCTTGGCACCATTAAAGGCGGAGTGGCCACCAATATTATCCCTGATTTTGTTGAAATCCATGGGGAAGCCCGAAGCCATGATGTTGAAAAACTAAAAATAATTACAGACAATATTGTATCTGCATTTTACACTGCCGCAGACCAGTTCAAAAACGGTTCAGACCTTCCCAGGATAGAGGCCATTGTTGAGAATGATTTTACCCAGACAAATATTTCTGAAGATCACAGGACCATTAAACTTGCCAAAAAAGCCGCCAAAAACCTTGGTATCTCTTTGGCAAGCAAGACCACTGGCGGTGGTGCAGATGCAAATGTATTTTTTGGCAAAGGAATTGTTGCAGGGGTTCTTGGAACCGGCATGACGGATGTTCACACCTTAAATGAATCTGTTGCCATAAAGGATATGGAGGCTGCAGCAAGGTTGGTACTTGAGATTTTAAAGGTTCATACGGCAGGAGAAATTTAAGGATGATTGCCTATGTTGATATGTTTTCCGGTATCAGCGGGGATATGACCCTTGGCGCGCTGATTGATCTTGGTGTACCACTTGACTGGTTAAAAGAAAAATTAGGTCATGTTTTAAATGGCTTTCAATTAAAGACACGCATTGTATACAAGCACCATTTAAAAGCAATAGACCTGGTTGTAGATGTCATTGATGAGGGCAGGGCAGCACGGAATTATAGTGAAATAAAGGCATTGATTACGAACAGTCCTCTACCTGAAAAGGTGAAAGAAAACAGTCTTTCAGCTTTCCAGAAAATCGCACTGGCCGAGTCCCATATTCATGGTAAAGATATTGAAACGGTTCATTTTCATGAAATCGGCGGCATAGACTCCATTGTTGATATTATCGGCTCTTTTCTCTGTGTGGAATATCTTGGCATTAAAAAGGTATATGCCTCGTCTATTCCTCTAGGGTCTGGCTTTGTGACCTGTGCCCATGGACAGATACCAGTTCCCGTTCCGGCAACCATGGCCATTTTGAAAGATGTTCCTGTCAGACCGTCTGATGCGACAACAGAGATTGTTACCCCGACAGGGGCTGCCATTATTGCTACCCTTGCATCATCTTTCGGGCACATGCCGGAAATGATCATAAAACAAGTCGGTTATGGTTCAGGCAAAAGAGAAACTGGGTCAGGCCTTCCCAATCTGCTGCGCATTATTCTGGGAGAACCCCTGAAGGATGAAAATAAAAATAAAACAGGTGTTCAAAAGGAAGCCATTTATGTTGTCAAAACAAACGTGGATGACACAACCCCTGAGGTTCTGGGATTTTTAATGGAAATCCTGTTTGAAAACCAGGCGCTTGATGTCTGTTATATCCCGGTTCATATGAAAAAAAACAGGCCAGGGATTCAGCTGGAGGTCATATGTCGAAAACAGGATCTGGATAATATTGTTCAAATTATACTTGCCCAGACCACATCCATCGGTGTGAGGTATCATGAATGCGAGCGGTCTTTTCTTTTAAGGGGAAAAGCCTTTGTTGAAACTTTATTTGGAAAAATACAGGTAAAAAAAATCACTAATCCTGACAATAGTATCCGGTTTGTTCCGGAATATGATATTGCAAAAAAAGTGGCAAAGGAAAAAAAGATTCCTTTAAAAGATGTTTACAACCAAATTTTATCTGATGCAAACTCACTTGACCCAATCCTCTTGACCCAATCCTCTTGACAGGGACTGATGCAGAATATAAAACTTCAAAATGACCTTAAATCAGAAATTTATAATATTTATAGCCACGGGATTCTATTCAGGTAAAATACCTTTTGCACCCGGTACCTTTGGAACTATTGCAGCAATTCCTTTTGCACTTGTTTTTTTAATCATTCCCACATCTTTTATCGGGATTTATATTGCAGGCTTAATCCTTGTGGCTATTTATTTTTCAGACCAGGCTGAAAAGATCCTGGGAAAGAAAGATCCAGGCTGTATTGTTATTGATGAAATTGCAGGATATGTTGTAACCATGTCGTGGGTTCCCATTAATATCTATACGATTGTGGCCGGGTTTTTTATATTCAGATTTTTTGATATTGTGAAACCTGGGCCTGTGAAATATTTTGAAAATAATTTTTCAGGAGGTGCAGGGGTAGTTCTGGATGATATTATGGCAGGGATTTTATCTGCAGCTGTTTTAAGAATTCTATATTTATCAGGCATATTTTAGGAGAAAAGAGATGGATAAAAATTTGGAAAAGGAAAAGGCTGTAAAATCAGCAATGAGCCAGATTGAACGCCAATTTGGCAAAGGATCTATCATGAAACTGGGCGGCAGGGCAATTGAAGCTGTTCCCGTTATACGAACAGGCTCCCTTGCACTGGATAAGGCTCTGGGGGTTGGCGGATATCCAAGGGGCAGGGTGATTGAGATATATGGCCCTGAATCTTCGGGAAAGACAACCCTGGCGCTTCATGCCGTTGCCGAGGCGCAAAAAGATGGCGGGATCGCGGCCTTTATTGATGCAGAGCATGCCCTGGATGTAGCCTATGCCAAACGGCTTGGAGTGGATTGTGATGAACTTTTAGTGTCCCAGCCCGATACAGGGGAGCAGGCCCTTGAAATTGCAGACATGCTGGTCAGAAGCGGCGGTATTGATATCATGGTTGTGGACTCTGTGGCAGCTCTTGTTCCCCGGGCTGAAATTGAAGGAGAAATGGGGGATTCCCACATGGGTCTTCAGGCACGACTCATGTCCCAGGCTTTAAGAAAGCTTGCCGGCACCATCGGCAAAACAAATACCATCATTATTTTTATTAACCAGATCCGGATGAAAATCGGTGTGGTCTATGGGAATCCTGAAACCACCACGGGTGGAAATGCCTTGAAATTTTATGCATCCATGCGCCTTGAAATAAGAAGGGCAGCTCCCATAAAAGAGGGCCAGGAAATCATTGGTAACCGGACCAAGGTAAAGGTTGTGAAAAACAAGCTGGCTCCACCATTCAAAGATATTGAGTTTGATCTCATGTATGGCGAAGGTATCTCAAGAACAGGGGATCTGCTTGACATGGGTGTTGAGCTTGAGATTGTAGATAAAAGCGGATCATGGTATTCATTTGAAAGCGAAAGAATCGGTCAGGGAAGAGAGAATGTAAAAATCTTTTTAATTGACAACCCGGACATATTTGAAAAAATTGAACTTAAGGTTCGAGAGAAGCTGGGGATTGCAAAGCCTGGCAGCAATGATAAAAAAAAAGAAGCCAAAGCATAGTAAAGCATAATGGTAAATTGAACTATCGTTTACCGAAAACCTGAAAATTTTTGTGAGCATACGCTCCTCTTGGAGCCGAGTACAAGACGGGCGATAATTTTAACCGGAGGAATACATTGAGTATTTTGAGGATTAACCCGATTTTATAAGATTGGTTAAGCCCAACGAAGTAATCGGGAAAATTAGCGGTTTTCAGTCGATTATAAATTAGGAGTTGTGACATGACAGGCAATGAAGCCAGAAAAATTTTTATGGAGTATTTTAAAAAACATAATCACCACCAGGTAAGATCTTCTTCTCTTGTACCCCAGGATGATCCAACCCTTTTGTTTGTAAATGCCGGCATGGTGCAATTCAAACGTGTGTTCACAGGAGATGAG
>JAHJDU010000548.1 GCA_018812385.1 Pseudomonadota bacterium | reverse complement strand
TGGTGGTTTCCATGCTGGCATGATTCACTTCTATGGTGCCTCTCCGTGTCCAGTTCACCTGGTCAAAGGCTTCCATGCCGTCATCATCCACATATTGACCAATTGCACTTATGACGGCATCTGTTTTTATAATAAAGTCCTTACCCAGGATGGGAACAGGGGCCAGTCTGTCAGAGCCTTTTTTCTTGATCAACTCGGCTTTAATGCATTCAAGCCCGGTAATGATATTATTTTCACCCACAATTGCTTTGGGAATGGTTAAAAAAGAAAATTCAATGCCTTCTTCTTCTGCTTGCTCAACTTCCTCAATATCCGCCGGCATCTGGGTTCTGGATCGCCTGTAAGCAATGGTAACCGTCTCGGCACCAAGCCTGAGACTGGTCCTTGCCGCATCTAAGGCCACATTTCCCCCACCGATCACCACCACATGTTTCCCAGGTACATGGTGATCTCCCAGAGCCACATCTTTTAAAAATTTAACTGCATCAAAAACCTTTGGAAAATCTTTTTCCCCTTTAATACCCAGGTCCCAGGATTTATGTGCACCAATGGCAATAAAAAATGCATTATAACCTTCCTTTTTTAATTCCTCAAAGGTGACATCTTTTCCAAACCGGGTATTATAGGAAAATTCAACTCCAAGCTCTTCAATCATGGCCACTTCCCTGTCAATTACCTCCCTTGGCAGGCGATATCTGGGAATTCCCACCATGAGCATGCCCCCGGAAACAGGCAAAGCCTCGATTACCCGTACCCCATATCCCAGTAAAGCAAGATAATATGCAGCAGACAGCCCACCAGGACCGGCACCAACAACGCATATTTTTTTCCCGTTCAACTCTTTTTTCTCAGGATTTTTATAAGCCCTGTCCGACATTGCCCGTTCTGCTGCAAATGCTTTTAAAAATTTGATGGATATGGGCGTGTCAATCCTGGCCCGGACACACATCATTTCACAGGGTCTTGTACAGATAAGTCCGCAAACCCAGGGTAAAGGGTTATCTCGCCGGATCACTTCAATTGCCTGGGCATCCTTTCCTTCGGCGATCAGACTAAGATAAGTCGGGACATCAATCCCGGCCGGGCAGGCCATCTGACAGGGTGATGGCGCCAGCTTTCCACAATCATGGGAAGGACAGTTCTTTGTTTCAATGTGACTTTGAAAGACTTCCCTGTGATTATCCAAAATTTCTTTCAGGGTCTTGCCCGTCTCCTGGTTCTGCAAAGGGCTTTTGGCATGAAAATATTCTTCAACCAGAGAATCAATGGCCAAAAGATGATCCTTACCAGCAGCCCCCTCTGCAATCTCTTCAGTCAAATGCAAAATCTGCTCAGAGATTCTCCTTCCCCAGGGATCTGTTAAACATCCTGAACCGATCTGCTCAGAAAGATAAATAACGGTTTTTCGAACAGGACAGGTTTTGTCTGCCATTTTTGCTCCTTAGCGCCTAAAAACTGCTTTTTTCAAGGGATGCAACGGATGCTGCATGCCGCTCACGGCGAATCTGGGTCATGTCTTCGACATTCCCGAATTTCAGACACCCCGTTGTACAGGTGGTGACGCAAGCAGGTTTCAACCCTTTATCAACTCTATCCATGCAATAGTCGCACTTTTCCACCTTGCCTATATCCTGGTTCCACTGGGGGGCTCCCCAGGGACAGGCAGACACACATGTTTTACAGCCCACACACAGATCTTTATTAATAAAAATGATACCATCCTTGCTTCTTTTCTGCATGGCCCCTGTGGGACAGGCAGAAACACACCATGGATTTTCACAATGAAAGCAGGGCATGAAAATAAATGATATTTTAGGCAGCCCGCCAATAAACTTCGGACCCACCTGGATGACCTGACAGGGTTTTGGCCCTAGGGGAAGATTTTTATTGGACTTGCACTGGATTTCACATGCATGGCATCCGATACATTTTCTGATGTCCTGGAACAGATAATATTTACTCATTCAAAGCCTCCGACCTTATATATGATTTGGTATCTGAGTTACATTTTTTTACTATCAGACTCATTTTCTTGATTTTCCTAACATTAAAGGGGTTTGACCGTTACAAAGGTATCATGATAGGCAGGACTTCCACCAACCTTATCATATATATTTTCCTGGATCAGTGCATCGGAAAGCCCTTTGTTAAATGATCTTTTTGCCCGGGCAGCCTCATGTCCGAATCCATGCAGCATAAAAACTGCTTCAGGATGGATCAGATCTGTGACAAAGGCTTTTATCTGACCTTTTCCGCAGGATGAAGAGACTTCAACAATTGCATTGTTTTTGATTCCCAGTTCATTTGCCTTGGCAGTATTGATCCACAAGACATTTTCACTTTCCAGTTCATTCAGATAGGGAACATTCTGGGTAGACACATGGGTATGAATGGCTGAACGGCCCACTACCAGACGGAATTTCCCGTCCTTGGGCAGCGGAATAGCTTCATATTTGGGGAAGGATTCAAACCCGGCATCTTCAAGCAGAGAGGATTTAAATTCAATCTTTCCTGAAGGGGTTTTAAAAGGAAGCTTGTTCCTGTCCCAGAAAATCTGATCCGAACCATAGGCAACAAACCCTTTTTTCTCAAAATCTTTCATGGTAAACCCAGTGCCTTCAAGCTGCCATTCGACCAATTCTTCCATGGTCTCGTAGGGGAAATAATTGCCTATTCCCAGTTTTTCACCGATTTTTTTCAAAATTATGGCCCCATCCATGGTATCATATCTGGGTTCAACCGCTTTTTTCCTCAGAAACATCTGGGGCTTGAGACCGTTCATCTGCTGGATGCAGTCCGTTCTCTCAAGATAAGTAGATTCAGGCAGGATCACATCTGAATACCAGGCAATATCAGAATAGTTGATATCAATGGTGACTATAAGATCAAGCTTGTCCAACGCTCTTTTGGTCTGGTTTGTATCAGCAATGGACATGAGCGGATCAAGGCGATAGGCAATCAATGCCTTCATGGGATA
>JAHJDU010000547.1 GCA_018812385.1 Pseudomonadota bacterium | reverse complement strand
TTTTTAATAATTTTTATACCTGGGACCGGTGAATCAGACATTAAAACTCCCGGGATTCCGGGAATCTCCCAACTGGGTGATCCCTGGTATGATGAAAGAGCTGTAACAGAAGATCTACTTTTCCCCCAGGCTATTTATATCTTTGATTATGGCAACCCCACGGCTGCTGAACAGGCTCACCTGGAAGTCCTTAACCGGGCCCGGCTGAATCCTGTCGCTGAAGCAGCCCGCCTGGGCATTGATCTTTTTGAAGGGGTGCCCGCCGGAGAGATTTCCGGACTTCCTGTACAGCCTGTGGTGTTAAATGCAAAATTGATCCAGGCAGCCCGGCTTCACTCCCAGGATATGATTGACCGGGATTATTTTGACCATTATTCCCTGGACGGGAAAAGCCCTTTTGACCGGATGGAGGATGCCGGATATCAATACTCTACTGCTGGTGAGAATTTAGCGCTTATCGGGTCTACCGGTCCTATTGATGAAGTGGCCACAGTTCTTGAACTCCATGACAACCTGTTCATTGATGAAAATTATCCAGACAGAGGACACCGGGTAAATATATTAAAAGAAGACTTTAAAGAAGTCGGGGTTGGAGTGGCATTTGGTGATTTTCAAGGCTATTCCTATTCTTACATGTTGACTTGCGACTTTGGGACAGACCTGCAATTTTCAGGTTCTTTCATACTTGGGGTCGTTTATGACGATAAAGATGGGGACAACTTCTATGATGCAGGAGAAGGGATCAGCAATGTATCAATAGAACTTGCAGGTACTGGCGATTCTACTACCACGGCAACTGCCGGCGGCTATGGGATTCCGGTCACTGCTGGTACTTATTCGGTAAAGGCAACTTTTTCAGACGGGTCCATTGCCCAGCAGCAGGTCATCATCAACAGTGAAAACAAGAAAATCGATTTTTTGAAATCTGCTGCCAGCAATTCCTGGTATTATGATCTAGATGGTGACGGTTATGGTGACCCTAATATCTCAACTTTAGCCGTTTCTCAACCATCAGGTTATGTTTCAAATAATTCTGACTGTAATGATAATGATTCAAGTATTCATCCAGGTGCCACAGAAATCGCCGGAGATGGTATTGACCAGGATTGTGATGGTAGTGATCTGCAGTCAACAACTCAACCGGTAATAGAAGCAATATTCCCACTATCCCCAAGTCCGAATGAATTACTGGGTTATGGAACTTCAAGCGGCAAGGTAACATTTTCATTCAGTAAGATAACAGACGTTACAAAATATATACTCCATCTCGAACTAAATGATATCTTATATCATCTGACATTCCCAATACCTGTAGAACTTATTCCGCCAGGTGTCTCCGGCAGCAATCCCCTGGGCGGTACAACCACTTCAACTCCAGGGTTTTCAGAACAATTTATAGGCATGATCTATGAACTTTCCCTTGATACAGCCACCTGGGATGTTCTGGCATTATATGATATTAAATGGGGCATTGAAGCATATGACAGTAGTGGCTCTTTAATTGGTTCAACATATGAAGGGTCTGTTGCAGAAAAATACGTAAACAGCCTTAAATTCATTGCCAGTAATTCCATTGCAATGATAAGCCCGACTCTTGGAGAAGAATTGAGCCAGACAGGTTTGGCCCCGGCATTCAAATGGGATGCTTATCAGGGCGTTAGTACCTACACACTGATACTTGCCCACATGGGTTCATTGGGGTTTGATAGTGTTATTACCCAAGCTAATCTTACCTTGAACCTGTTCCCAATGAGTGATTCAACATGGCAGACAATGCCAACAGGTACATGGTATTGGACAGTTTTTGGCTACAATGCAATGGGAAGTCCGACACCATTAGGTTTTACAATATTTGACTTTGATGTAACTCAATAATATTAATTAAAGATTTGTTCAAAGGCAGGGTCAGAAAGGGCCCTGCTTTCAAAGTATTAAACACAGGTCTTTATAAGAGTGACTAATCTTGAGGCTGTGACCTGCAGACAATAATTTGTTTCTACTTTTTTACGTCCATGCCTGCCCATTTTTTTTCTGAGTTCCTTATCTTCAGAAAGCATAGTGAGAGCTTTCACCCATTCTTTTTCAGATTCAACCAGAAAACCATTTTTTCCATGATCAATAATTTCAATGTTTGCCCCAACAGCAGAAGCAACAACAGGCTTCCCACAGGCCATATACTGGATTAGTTTGTAGCCACATTTACCGAGAGTCCATGGTTCATCAGGCAAAGGCATTATGCCCACATCAAAATTTCTTATACCGTCTGCTTCAGTTTCTTCAGACCAGGGATAGTCTTTCATAAGAACATCTTTCATGTGCAGGGGACCGGCTCCAATGGTTACAAGGCAGGCTTTATTATTTCTGCACAACTCCATTAATGCAGGCTTGACATGATATAAATACTGAGCAGTAGCAGGAGATCCGATCCATCCGATTGAAAATGTTTCATTTTGGTGCAAATTGTCAATGGAGTACCTGTCAAGGTCGATAACAGTAGGGATGCTCTCAACTCTTTTTGCCCCGGCCATTACAGCCCGTTTTGCAAGATAATCATTGCCCGCAATAACAAGAGCTGCTCCTTGCATGATCCGGTCAATTTTTTGTCCCAGGATTTTTTTTAACAGGTTATTTTCAAGCATGTCATAACGATGAAAAACAGCATCGTCATAATCAACAATATATTTAACACCAAATACAGCAAGAAATTCTTCCACCCATGAAGGAAGCCATGGGAAGAGCTCTTTTTCAATCCACAACAAATCATACTTATGGCAATTCATCACCCTTAAAAGCCTGGAAAAATATCTGTGGGCGATGTTTGTTTTTTTTTTCTTCCTGCCGGCGTAAAGATCTGCCAGATATGAATCATCCAGAAGTGGAGCCACATCTATCTCAAATCCACATTCTTTTAAAATCGGAAGATATTGGTATGACCTGAGCCTGCTACTGGCGCCCATTCTGCAATATCTGCTGAGCAATAATATTTTCATTTCCTGAAAAAACCTTACACTTTTTTACTTTTGTCCGGTATTTTTTTCATAATATACTTTATTTCATAGCATGGAATAAGATAACAGAAAAATTCTTCATACAATTCTTTTAAATAAGTATTTAGATTAAAAAACCGCTGGAAGATTTTTTTAAATCCCCACCTGAAATAAAAAGGTCTTGGAGACTTGAATATCAATCCCACATTCTGAAGTTTAAAACTGATCGTTTTCTGATAATGGGGAATAGTTCTTGAAAAAATATCATCCTGTGAAAAATATGAAAAACTGTAAAGGCCAAAATGATTCAAATGGGTATAATCAGAATAAAAATAAGGGTTTGAAAAATGAGGGACAACAACAACAAAAAGACCCTCATCAACAAGAACCCTTGCAACCTCCTGAACAAGTTTTCCCACATCATCGACATGTTCAAAAAAATGGTAGGAATAGACAGCAGAAATCCTGTTATCCGGTATTTTTCTTAATACCTCATAAACATCCCCCTGGATATCAACATTCTCATATTCAAGCATATCGATCCCGACAGCATCTCCATGTCGCTTGCGATTTCCGCAGCCAAGTTCCAGGCTGATTTCTCCTGGATTATTAATATTTTTTAGAATATTATTTTTATCTTTGATTTCCATTCGTTCTTCATTCCATTCGTTAGATTTGCCAGTCAACAAATCAGATCTGACCGGAAAAACGCGGTTTCCATATTTTCAATAC
>JAHJDU010000051.1 GCA_018812385.1 Pseudomonadota bacterium | reverse complement strand
TAAATCCTGTTCATCTGGCAAAATCATTTGAAAAAAAAGAATTCATCCAGAGACTTGCCGATAAAATCCTCGGGTTTTCAGGAAAGGCGGATATTATCGGCCTGCCCGCCATTTGCGGGATTCACAATAGTCTGGACATCGTAAAATCCCTTGAGAAAAAAATTGGCATGGATGTTTTTGAGATACCGGGCATGCCCCCTTCAATACCAGGTCTGCGCTTGAAAAATGCATTTGAAAAAAAATTATCAGGCCTTGATGCCAGTTTTTTAAGTAATGCTAAAATTGCTTTTCATGCCATGGAAAAAGACCATTTCATACTCAAGGCAATAAATGATAATTTTGAAACCAGGATAAAAGCCAGGGGTGTTATTCTTGCCACTGGCAGATTTCCCGGGGGAGGTCTTTTTGCCAGAAGAGATATCATTCTTGAAACTGTTTTTGATCTACCGGTTTTTCAGCCAAAAACCCGGGACCTTTGGCACCAATTAAATTTTTTCGATCCAAAGGGACATCAGATAAACCAGACAGGCCTTGAAACCGATGATATGTTCAGGCCTTTGGACAAAACAGGAAACCCTGCATTTGAAAATTTATATGCTGCAGGCTCCATTATCGCCCATAATGACTGGGCCAGACTTAAGTCCGGTGCAGGTGTTTCCTGTGTATCTGCCTATACTGCCGTTAACAGTTTTTATAAAAAAAATATTTAAAATGAGAAACTAATGTTTCAAACTGCACTCTTCATTGCCATAAGCTTATCCCTTATAGGGTTTTTGTATCAATGCTTTTTCTTTATTAAGGGGAACAGGACTTTTGAGGGGAAAAAATGGGTCCCCCGTGGTTTGAATATCAAAACTTTTTTCTTAAACACCATTTTCCAGA
The DNA here is from genome assembly GCA_018812385.1 of Pseudomonadota bacterium. GTDB lineage: Bacteria > Desulfobacterota > Desulfobacteria > Desulfobacterales > Desulfobacteraceae > Desulfobacula. The sequence goes on along the minus strand of JAHJDU010000051.1, from coordinate 1,373 downwards.
TAAAATTATTCAACGCTGGCAAATTAAGGTGGCTGATCCATTTTCTGGTAGTTTCAGGATTTCTATATCTTGTGATCTTCCATGCCCTGGATGATGTGACCTCTTTTAAATGGTTTCAATCTTACCAGTCCACTATTGATCCTTTTCAATTTTTAAGAAACCTTGCCGGGGGTTTTGTTCTGGCCGGCTGTCTTGGTTTTTTGTTTCGACGGCTTTACCATTTTAAATTGCTCAGGAAAAGAAAAATTATTTCCAAAGGCCTTTTTTCAATACTATTAATTTTAATGGTGATTTTATCGGGTTTTTTACTTGAGGCCGTTAAAATAATTTCAGAGCCTGTGTTTATGGAAATGAAGGAAGAATATTCCGACATAGATGAAGACACAGGACTTGAAGACCTGAAAATTTACTGGGAAAAAAATTATAACGTGGTTTTTAATGAGGCCTTGCTCTATACCCAGGAAAAACTTGACACAGGAAAACAGCTTAATGAGGATTATTGCATTGATTGTCACTCTCCTGTAAAATCCGCTTTTCTATCCAATACCATTGCCCGGACGTTGAAAAAAACCGGAGCCTGGCTGAACTATTACAGAGCTGATAATTTTGTATATTATGCCCATTATTTTCTGTCTCTTCTGATTCTTGTAAGCCTGCCCTTTTCAAGGCTTTTTCACATCTTTCTCATACCCGTTGCAAGTCTGGAAAAAAATTTAAAAAAAGAACAATTGGTTCCAGGCCCAAATCAAGACCAGTTTCCAGACCAGTATCAAGACCATGATCCAAGCCTTGGATATATAAATACAGCAACCCTGTATGCTTGCACAAACTGCGGCTTTTGCTCGGATGTATGCAGTGTTTTTCCCAATTTTTTGATCACAAAAAATATTCACACCCTGCCCCATTCAAAGATAGACGCTTTTAAGAAGCTTTTTCATCCTGGACTATTTGATTCTGAAACATTATACCATCTTCAATCCGGCAATGGCGATTGTACCCATTGCCACAAATGTACTGATATTTGCCCTTCCGGAATCGATCTTGAAAATTTATGGACCCTTCTCAATCAAAAACTTGCCTTAAAAGAATTTCAGGATAATTACACCTTTATAAAAAGCTTATCCTTGAAAAAATGGGCAGACTTAAAACCTGAAAACGAAAAAATTCTATCGGCCCGGGAATTGACCACACAACTTGCAGATAATGTGGATTCCTTTGAAAATTGTATTCAATGTACCATATGCACAAATGTCTGTCCCGTTGTTGAGCATGATCTGACGGGCAATGATTATACCCCTCAGCAGATTATGAATTTGTTGCGCCTGGGCAAAAAACATATGGCAACAGGCACAAGGATGGTCTGGAACTGCCTG
>JAHJDU010000546.1 GCA_018812385.1 Pseudomonadota bacterium | reverse complement strand
CATTACCATTAACCAAACCAATGATCGAAAATCTGGAGACCCTGGGGTACCAGGAGATGACTCCGGTCCAGGCGGGGAGTTTGCCCCATGTGCTTAAAGGGGAGGACCTGCTGGCCCAGGCCAAGACAGGGAGCGGGAAGACCGCAGCCTTTGGCATCGGCTTGCTGCACAACCTGAATGTGAAGTGCTTCAGGGTGCAGGTCCTGGTGATGTGTCCCACCCGTGAACTGGCAGAGCAGGTGGCCGGGGAGCTGCGACGCATAGCCCGGTTCAAACACAATATCAAAATTGTAACAATCTGCGGCGGGGTGCCCTTCCTGCCCCAGCAGATCTCTCTGGAGCATCAGGGGCATATTGTGGTGGGTACTCCCGGGCGCATTGAACAGCATTTAAAGCGCGGGACAATGAATCTTGATCATGTTACCACCCTTGTTCTGGATGAGGCGGACCGAATGCTGGATATTGGTTTTGCCGACAGCATTGAAGTGATCATGGGTTATGTTCCGGAGCATCACCAGACCCTTCTTTTTTCCGCTACATTTCCAAAGCCGATCCTTGACTTAAGCACGCGGTTTCAGAAAAACGCCCACCGGGTGATGGTGGATGTTGAGCACGAACAAAATGTTATTCGCCAATATTTTTACGAGTCCGGGTGGGCTTGGAAGCCCGTTGTTGCGGCTCAGATTTTAAATGCATATAAACCTGCATCGGCACTGATTTTCTGCAACACCAAGCTGCAGTGCAAGTCTCTTTCAACCTTTCTTGAGGCAAAAGGGTTTTCATCTCTGGCCATTCACGGTGACCTTGAGCAGAAGGATAGAACTGAAATATTGGTGCGTTTTTCCAACGGCAGCACCCCCATTCTGGTGGCCACGGACGTGGCAGCAAGGGGCCTTGATATCTCAGGACTCAGTGCGGTAATCAACTTTGACCTCCCCTTTGAGCCGGAGGTGTATATCCACCGTATCGGCCGGACAGGCCGGGCCGGGAAAGAGGGGATGGCGTTTTCCCTTATGACGTCCCAAGAGCGCTTCAGGCTGGAAGAGATAAACACCTTGATGGGCACTACTTTTGAGGTATCTGATATCGAAGCGCTTGAGCCCGTAACCGAAGAGAGCGCCACACCTCCCATGGTGACCCTCTCCATCAACGGTGGGCGAAAGGCCAAGCTTCGGCCTGGAGATATCCTGGGTGCTCTGACCAAGGATGCGGGAATCAACGGAGGCTGCGTGGGCAAAATCAACTGCTTTGAGTTTTATTCCTACGTTGCCATTGAGCGCACCATGGCCGATAAAGCCGAAAAAACGCTCTCCGAAAACAAGATCAAGGGGCGGCACTTTATTGTCCACAGACATGAGTAATGGGGTTGGCTATATGCTGTGGCAGTCGAACAGAACCAGCGCCGAAAGTGTATTGGTACAAGCTTAATCAATACTGCTATCAATTCGCGATTCAGCACGGACACTCAGAGCTTGCCGACTATTGGTTAATTCAAAATAAAAGGAATAATTAGAGCTATGCGCATTTACCATGGAAAAATACTATCTTTGGACAAAGACAATAATGTTTATAATTATCTTGTCGAAGATAAAGGACGTATTGTCTATTTGGGAGATTCTCTACCCATAGAATATGCAAAAAATGATTCACCAGTGGAACTAGGGAATCGTGCTTTGCTGCCCTCTTTTGGGGATGGGCACATGCATTTCTCAAATTGGGCTTTGATTGCTGTCTCTTATTTTGATGTGAGAGAAGCCAGAGACATTCGAGAAATCCAGGAAATTATCCAAAAATATATGACTATGAATAGAAAATTAAAAGCGATTATCGCCTTTGGAGTGTCTAAACATAGTGTTAAAGAAAAACGGTTGATTGAAAGACAGGAACTGGATGAGGTATGCCCTGATGTGCCGTTGATAATTTTCTGTTACGATGGGCACTCAGCCGTCTGTAATACAAAAATGTTGGAAAAATTTCCTGACAAGATCAAAAATTTGCGGGGTTTTCAAGAGGATAAAGGCCATCTGTTTAATGAAGCATTTCCAGCGGGGGCTGATTATGCCACATCACTGGTTTCCCCGCTTGATCTTGTAAAAAGTATAGTTAAAAGTTTTGACCTGTTGGCAGAAAAAGGCATTGGATTAATTCACGCAACAGAAGGGGTCGGGTTTCCCAAAGATCTTGATATTACGCTGGTGAGTTTGATTGCCAAAGCCCGGGCAAAGAAAAATCAATTTCAAACACGATTGTTTTTTCAAACCATGGAAGTGGAGAAGGTGCTAAAACGCAAACTGCCTCGCATTGGCGGATGTTTTGCTACAGCTCTTGATGGGTGCTTTGGTGCATGTGATGCTGCATTGCATGAGCCATACCATAATGACCCGGATAATAATGGCATTTTTTTCCAAAGCGAAGAAGAAGTGTTTGAATTTGCTAAAAAGGCGAATCGTGCTGGTTTGCAGATTGAAATGCATGCCATTGGGGATGCAGCTGTTTCCCGGGCAGTAAAAGCAATTGAAACAGCACTGATAGACTATCCTCGAAACGATCATCGGCATACGATTATTCATGCTTGTCTGATTCTTCCAGATGATTTAAAAAAAATAGCCGAATTAGGAATTGGGATAACGCTTCAACCTGGATTTCTTACCAGCCCCTTAGAACCCGTGGAATATTTAAATGAAATCCTTGGTCCCCGTGTCAAAAAAAGCTCTCCCCTGCAATCTATTTTGAATGCTGGAATACATCTCAGCGGCGGGTCTGATGCACCGGTAACCCATCCTGACCCAATCGAGGGAATCTATGGGGCCTGCAATCATCCTTATGATCCGGATCAATCTATTTCGATTATAGATGCTTTAAAAATGTATACATGCGAAGTGGCCTGGACCTCCTTTGATGAAAAAGAACGCGGGAGCTTAGAAAAAGGAAAAATAGCAGATATGATAATTTTAAATCAGGATCCATTAAAACTTGCACCGAAAGAGCTTCGCTCCTTAAAGGTGGAAAAGTTATTTTTAAACGGAAAAGAATATGAAACCGGCATGGGACTCATTGGAATGCTATGGAATAGTTTAGCAGGGAGAAAGGAGAAAATTTAATCTCAACAAGAAAATGGGCATGCTGCCTTCTTCAACATTGTTTCGCTTTAATTCCAATATTTTTTTAAAGGATTAAATTATTTTGGAAACCTGAGTGCGCTTTCAAAAGAAAACCGATTTTTAATATATGGTTTATTAAAAAACTATAGAAGAACTGCAGCAAAGGTGTTGAGCTGGAAAAATCTTGGAAAAATAGCAGAGTAAAAGATTATGGGAGTAGAACGATGGACCAAATACAGAAATTCAGAGAATTTCTTGTAAATATCCTTGGTTTAGAAAGGTATGAAAAACCTGAAGTGTTACCATCAATAAAACCAGAGGATCTTGCATTCGACCCTGGAGAAAACGCGTCTTTCTTTATTGTAAGGACGGCAAAAGAGAATATCTATTGGGTTTCGGAGACACCGGAAGACAAGCATTTGAAGGCTTATTTTGGTGTTGTGGCTGAAGCATTGAGTAACCGCCTTACAAAATTTCATGTTTTTACATCAGTGAAGTACATACATTGGACAGGACCAGTTTATTTCAACTTGATTCGTCCATTTCACCATCTTGTTGTTTCGAGTATGATGAAGGCCGGGATCAAACGATGAAATAACTTGTGACTTGTCTTTGATTAATAATACCACGTATACAGGAGGTGCCCATGACTGAAGCAACAATACAGGCGTTAGACGGCCTGCGTGATCTTTCAACGGTGAAATGGTATATTATACCGATTCTATTACTTGTTTTCTATGTTTATGTAAAAGAGATCAAACTGGCCCGTTCCACAAACAATTGGAATGCGGTTTTTGCAGGGCTTGCCCTTTTTGGCGTCGATTTTTTCAATGAAACCTGGAATGGGTGGGTCATGCATTTGACCCAGCGCTCGGCTTTCTGGACAACGCCCGGTGATACTGCGCTTCGCGTCATGGTTGGCTGGAACATTGAAATCATCTTCATGTTCTTGATCGGAGGTATCGTCTATTATCATACGCTTTCTGAAAGCACGACGGAAAAAATACTGGGCATTCCTGAAAAATGGTTCTGGGCGATCGGCTATTCAGTCTTTGCGGTTTTTGTCGAATGCCTTCTAAACATAGGAGGGCATCTGGTATGGGAATACCAGTTCTGGAATCTTTCTTTCAAGGGTGTCTGGCTAATATTTTTCTTTGGCTACTTTCACTTCTACTGTGCAGTTATTCTGGTAATCAGCCTAAAAACAAAGCAGAAAAAAATTCTAACCCTTTTAATAATCTATACGGTTCCGATCATTATGAATATTCTCGCCTTTGGTTTCCTTGGCTGGAATTATTGATGTACAGATGCAAGACAGATTTTTGTCCTTGGATTTTTTAATGATAAAAATAGATCCTGAAGTCCAGGACCTTGAGGGCAGGACAAATTGTGAATGGTGGGTTTTCAATAGTATTCAGCCAGGCCGCAATTGTAGGCCTCATATTTTTTAATATCATTTAGCAAGTCAAGTGGAAGACTTCCCGCCATGTTAATGGGAAAAGCAGATTCCGGCAAGATAAACTCACGTCCGAATTCATGGATCTGCTCTCCTTCAAACCAGAATTCCGGCTGGTTTAAATGTCTTTCTATCACCACCTTTTTTTTCTTTCCCAGGGCCACTTCCTTAAATGCATGGCGATAGGAAACAGAAGATTTCAAAGATGTGGTGCTGTAGCTAACCTTGAGTCGTACTTGGAAAAATTCAATATGCGGCCACAGGTTTGCATTAAAAAAAAACTGACTGCCGTCTTTTGACAGCATATACAAAGAAGTGTCGACCTGTTTTGAAACAAGGTGGTTATGAATGGAATGAATCTGTTTTTCTTCCCCACAAAGACTCATGCTCCGGATATGACCTGTGGATGTGATGTCTTCATGGGCCGATTTTATCACAAAAGCAGTTCTTTTTTTCGCACCGGAACCCTGGAACTGGTTGCGGTATGTGAAAGAGCAATAATTGATCGGAAGGGCAATTTTTTCATCCAGGGAATATCTAATCAGTTCCAACGCGGTGAGTTCAGTTTCCAGGATAGTAACACCCGGGCCATGAAGAAAGGTATATCCTCTTTTTATAAAAGCGGTTTTGTTAAACTGTGTGCACCTGAGCTGGTGAAGATTGAGATAATTGACACCAAGTTCACAAAGTTCTTTGATGACAGCCTTTGTCTTTTCCAGGTCTTCGGGAATGGCGGGGATCTCCACTGTTATTTTGGGAACTATACCCAGGGCTTTTTTTAAAGCACCTAACTTATAATGGTTGGCACTTATATCAAAACGAATTTCATCCAGACCATTGTCTCTTAAATTTTTAAGTTTGTCTTCTGTTACCAGAATGCCATTGGTATACATCCATGTATAAAGCGGGTGAATCACTTTGGAACGAAGAGTCTTTAAAAACATCAAAACCCTTTCAAAAGTCATGAAAGGTTCTCCGCCGCTGAAACTTACGCCTTTGATATTAAAAGCGTTCACATAATTGGCATAGTCATGGGGACTTGAAAATTCAACCGAACTCGTCATTGGCTCACCTTTTTCCTTCTGGGCCGAGGGACAATAAAAACACTGTGTATTGCATATCCCGTTGATAAAAAGACAAGACCAGCCTCCTTTACCGCACAGGTCACATCCTGGAGAAATCTCATGGGTATATAGTTTTGTCCCAGAAAACTGCCATCCTGGGCCTGTGCAATGATGCTCAAAAATAGCATTGATAAGATCTTCACGAAGATTGGACGCTTTCCCGGCAATTTCAGGGGTAAGCCAGTTCATTGATTCATAGGAATCTGAATATGTCCGTCGATTTTGCTGGATAAACTCAAGGTTATCTCTTTTTATCATGGATAGCTGCCTGTTCATAAAAATGGGTAAATTTAAGTTATTTGCATAATTAGGACCAATAAAACAGATAAAAAT
>JAHJDU010000545.1 GCA_018812385.1 Pseudomonadota bacterium | reverse complement strand
ATGCCGCATTGGGATTTGGATGAAATACGTTCTCATGGATCACCCCTACAATTGATGCGCCGGTTATGGTGCGAACGGCTGAATCTTTAATGCTCCTATTGATAAGAGGGCTTCCAGGTACGAGTGTAACCCATGAAATTTCCAGCATATCTTTTATGTTATCAAATTTGGCAAGAAGCTGATGATCATGGGTCGATTGATAAATTGGTGCATAAAGCTGCTGCCGTACTGCATCGGTATATTGTTGAATTGCAGCAACAGGCATTTCCAGGTGAAGAAGCGCTTGCCTTGCAATTTCCAACCCTGCCTCCATTTCCGGCAGCACCGCCATATAGACCCCGCTTTCATATAATGTCCGCATTTGATCAATCCCTTCGGCCCTGGCAATGATATGTAATTCAGGTTTAAGAAGATGGGCCTGTTTTGAAATGGACTGCGCCCTGATGACAGACGGAATCGTAATAAGCAAAAGTCTTGATTCCGGTATTTTGGATACGTCGATGACTGTTGGCTGACTCATGTCGCCATAGATTACAGGAAATTTTGCGTTCTTACATTCAAGCATTCGCTGGTGATTCAATTCAACAATGACAAAAGGGATATTAAGCTGTGTCAGAATCTCAGCTATGTGTTGTCCCACTCGTCCGCCTCCGGCAATGACGACATGATCTTTAAGTCCGGAATGCGGAATGTTTTCCATCTGCATTGGTTCATATCTGAACAATCGTTTTTTGAGTTTATACAGAGGAGTTGCCATTGCTGAAGCAAATGGGGTAAGCACCATGCTCAAAACCGAAATAGCCAGAATAAGTGAATACATATCCTGATCAATGGAATTTGTTTCAACCCCCATCCGTGCAAGAACAAACGCGAATTCACCCACCTGAAACAGACCAAGGCCGACGGCAATGGGAATAATATTGATATATCCGAACAGCATTGCCAGTAGATAAAATAGGGAACCTTTGAAAACGGCAATGACCAAAACCAATGACAGGATTTTGATCCAATTTTCTAACAAAAAAACCGGGTCCAGAAGCATGCCAACCGATGTAAAAAACAAGAGGCCGAAAATATCCCGTAAGGGAATAATATCACTCAATGCCTGATGGCCATAATCAGACTCACTGAGAACCATTCCGGCAACAAAAGCACCAAAGGCAAAGGAAAGCCCGAATAGATATGTGGCATAACCGATACCAAGGCCTATTGCTGTTATGGATAAAATAAACAACTCCCTGGAGTTCCATTGGGCCACATGCATCAATAATCGCGGGAGTAATTTCCTGCCCAGATAAAACATGACAACAAGAAAGATTACAGACTTGATCACGGCAATGAACAAGAGGGGCAATCCAGTTTTAGGGCTACTCAGTTGGGGGAGGATAATCATCATCGGGATGATGGCCAGGTCTTGAATAATGAGTATGCCAATCATTACCCGGCTGGAAAGTGTTCCCACAAGGCCTCTACTCATAAGTGTCTTCAGTGTCACCATTGTGCTGGAAAGAGAGATCAAGGCCCCAAACCATAAGGCGCTGGCAAAAGACCATCCTAAATATTTACCCAGGCAAAAGCCGATACCGATTGTAAGCAGAATTTGAATGGGAGTGCCTATAAGGGCAATATTTCGTACCGGCTTTAATTCGCTGATAGAAAATTCCAATCCCAGGGCAAAGAGAAGAAGGGCGACTCCGATTTCCGCCAGGAGTTCTATTTCATGAATATCTCCAATTGTAACCCCTCCGGTGTATGGGCCGACAACAATCCCGGCCAGAATGTACCCGAGGATTAGCGGTTGTTTGATCTTTTGCGCCAGAAGCGCACCAATCAAGGCAGCAACTACTATAATGACAATGTCTGCGGCAAGTCCCATACTGAGAACCTTAAGTTTATTTCTTTTAGTCAATTTGTAACAATTTTTTGAAAAAGTGTAAAGACTATTCAAATTCAGGTCATGAGGATTTTAAATTATCGAGTATTGGATGGCAATCGAGCTGTCGGTGTGGATGGCGTAACCAAGGAACAATATGGAGAAAACTGAGGACTTATGGTATAAAAGCTCACGAGTCAAATTCCCCAATTTACCGAGCGTTTGTTTCACCAGTCCGGGCTTTTTAAATATTTCCAGAATACCACATCTTGTATAAACAAGATTTTCAGTCTTTGATGTGAGATTCATCTATATGGGAAATGGGACAATCAAATTTTAATATTTCCCATGAAACTATATTGGAGTTATGTTGCGAGTGGTTTTAACCCTCTAAAATAATAACAGAGTTTGATTTATCATTTGTAAATTAATAAATTAGAGCCACATTTCCTTCCCTTTGAGGTGCTTTAGAGGCAATGCATTGGCTAAATATTTCCTGCAAATTTTATTTATGCCGTGCCTTGTCAATTTTTTTTCCGCTGGTTGAAAAACAAACTGTGGCCAAATAAAGGAATCGGATCATCCTTATATTAAGGACAATATGGGCCGTGTTCTTGCCTAGGCCAACCGGAAGTGAAGCCATCTTTAAATCGGCATTTATCAGCGCTGGCAATATTGCCATTACCAATAAATGATGATGTGTTGATGATTGATTATGCCCTGTTTTTTTTGTATTCACCAACAGGCTGCAAAAAAACTATAGAGCCTGATAATAAGGCTTGACATGCTTTTGAATAGCCTGTGGAATCTGAAATACCTTTAAAAAAGTGCTATTTACTCAAAATGCCAAGATTGGCATTTTGGGTAAATAGCGTCAGTTATTTATAATTTAGCAGCCAAGTTTTTATATATCACAATTTATTAGTGGAAGGGAAGGCAAATAAAAAAAGCCGTAAGTCATTGGGTTAGACTTACGGCTTTTGGGGATTGGATAATTACAAGGGTTTATTTATTCTTCAATTATCATCATGGTGGCAGGATCAAGCCTGTATCTTTGATCGGTTTTGTCACCGTCTTTGAGAATCACTGCTTCTATTTTATCTTCCACAGGCTGAAGAAAAATGGCTTTATCAAACTTTTCTTTATGGGCATCAAGCTGAATTGGGTATCCATCCCGGCTTAATTTTTCTTCCCTGTGGGTTTTCATGGAGAACCAGATAAAAATAGAAAATTCTTTGTTTAAATTTTCAAGTTCTTCAAGGATGCCTGAAACATCCTTGTCAAAATTCAAGCCGTCAATAACCATGGTTGAAGGCAAAACAAGATCTGCTTTTTTGAAGCTTTTAAGATAATCCTTTATCTTTTTGGTATCAAAGGTGGATTCATTATAGCTGATTCCAACCTTATTGAGGTTGATGTCTTCCCAAAGCCTGACAGCTTTCTGGGGATCAACATAACCGATACTGTCTACAAGGTTTGTGTATGCATCAGTATACCTTAAGTTTATTTTTTCAATGGATTCATCAAGGCTGATATGGAGTATTTTTTTATCGTTTAACAACTGAGTCAGCGCAATCTGAACAAGAAAACTTGTTTTTCCAACACCAGCCCTTGAAAGGACTGCACCGAACCTGCCATGTTTCAGGTTTTCAATCCCAATGGCTTTTGAAGCCGGGCTTTTAGAAATGAGATCTTTTTTTAACATATTTCCTCTCTTTTATATAGATAGCTTATTTTTTTTGTGTTTTTTCTTCAAGTTTTCTTTTGGCAATCTCTTCTGCAATAGATTGCGGCACCTGCCTGTATGTTGAAAACTCCATTGTAAACTGTGCTTTTCCCTGTGTAGCAGATCTGAGAACAGTGGAAAAGCCAAACATATCAGATAATGGTACCTGGGATTCCACCACAGACATTACTCCTTCTTCCTGGGAGCCTTGAATAATACCTCTTCTCTGGTTAATCAGACCCATGCAGGAGCCCTGGAATTCATTGGGTGTTTCAATAACAACCTTCATGATGGGTTCCTTGATGACGGGTTTTGCCTTGGCGTATGCCTCAAGAAAAGCACCCCTTGCTGCAGATTTAAACGCCATATCGGAAGAGTCTACTGCATGAAAGGCACCATCATCAATAGTAATTTTAATGCCCGTAACAGGGAATTCAAGTTTAGGACCTTTAGCCATACACCCTTCAAAGCCTTGTTTACAGGCTGGAATATATTGAGTGGGGATTCTGCCGCCTGTAATTTTATTTACAAATTCAAATTCTTCATTATGCGGTTCCATAAATCCAGCCACACGGCCATATTGTCCTGCACCACCCGTCTGTTTTTTATGGGTATAGTTAAAAAGAGCTTTCTGGGTAATGGTTTCTCTGTATGCCACTCTTGGCTTGCCCGTGTCAACTTCTGCACCATATTCTCTTTTCATTCTCTCAACATAGACTTCAAGGTGGAGTTCTCCCATACCCTGAATAATGGTATCACCGGTTTCATGGTCGACATAGGTTTTGAATGTCGGATCTTCCTTGGTAAACCTGTTTAATGCCTTGGACATGTTAATCTGGGCTTTATTATCTTTGGGTACAATGGAAAGAGAGATAACAGGTTCCATGATATGCATTGCAATCAAGGAGTAATTGATCGTTGGTGATACAAATGTATCGCCGGAAGCGCAGTCAACTCCGAACATGGCACCTATGTGACCTGCTGGAATGGCTTCTACCTCTTCAGTTTGAGAGGAATGCATTCTGATGAGACGTCCTACCCTGAATTTTCTCCCATCCCTTGAATTAACCAGTGTGTCGCCTTTATTAATACATCCCTGATAGACCCTGATATAGGTCAACTGACCATATTGCCCGTCTTCCAGTTTAAAGGCCAATGCCACTGTTGGTTTGTCAAAGCTGCTTTCAAGAATAACAGTTTCTCCATTATTATCCATATCAAGGGCTTCATTTTCAATATCAAGAGGGGAGGGAAGATAGCTGATTACTGCATTCAAAAGAGGCTGAACAGCTTTGTTCTTATAGGCAGATCCAAGAAACACCGGGGTCATCTGTCTTGCAATGGTTCCATTTCGAACAGCAGTCATGATTAATTCATCAGTGATGGTTTTTTCTT
>JAHJDU010000544.1 GCA_018812385.1 Pseudomonadota bacterium | reverse complement strand
GACCGTCGTGCAAACACTGTGAAAAGCTATCTGGTTAATCTGGGTGTTTCAGCTTCCCGTTTGAAAACCATCAGCTATGGCGAAGAAATGCCTAAAGATTCAGGTAAGACGGAAAGTGCCTATAAAAGCAACAGGCGCGCCCATTTTGCAATTGATTAATTAATAACGGGGGGGTCAGGCTTTCCTTATTGTCGTTTTGATGGCCAAAACGACAATAAGGAAAGCCTGACCCCACTCCTGGAGTTTGGTTATGAAAAGAATTTATCTTTTTTTTGTCGTTATTGTTTTTGTTTTCCTTTCCGGATGTGTAGAACCCGCGCAGTTTGTTGCCCTTGAAACCAAAGTGGCAGTCCTGGAAATGAAAAATGACCGGCAGCTTTCCGAGAACAAGGAAAAATTAAATGCCTCTGCCATCTTAAGCCAGAACAATCAGTTAAAGATAGAAGCCCTGGAGAAAAGATTAAGTGGTCGCAACACGATCAGCCAGGAAGAGTATGCAGAATTAAAATACACGATCCAGACACTCAAAGAAGGGCTTCAAAGACTTGAAGGGCAGATTGAAGAAATAAAGCATGGTTTTGCAGGAAACGATCAAAAAACTGGCGGAACCTTAGGGGAAAAGCTGGAACGGCTTGATCAGGCCATTTCAAAAAATTATGAAAAAGTGATCAAGCTGGAAAAATATATGGGGTTTGAGCCGTCAGCAGCCGGAGAGGTTGATAAAACAATTCAACCATCACCAATACCTGAGAAAAGCACTGACCAGGAACTATATGATGCTGCAAAAAAATTATTTGATGCCGGAGACAATGAAAATGCCCGCATCCAGTTTGAAAATTTTATCAATAAATATCCAGATTCTGAAAACGCGGACAATGCCAGATTTTGGATCGCCGATTCTTATTATGTGGAAAAATGGTTTGAAAAAGCCATCCTGGAGTACCAGAAAGTCCTGGAAGAATACCCGAAAAGCAACAAGCTGTCCGCAGCAAGGCTGAAACAAGGATATGCCTTTGCTGAACTGGGGGAAAAGGCCAATGCCAGGCTGATTTTAAAAGAATTGATAAAAAACCATCCCGGCACAAATGAAGCCAGATATGCCCAGGAAAAATTAAAAACGCTAAAGTGATGTTATAAATGTCTGTGATAAAAGTCGTCGGCATTGATCCGGGATTGGCAGGCACGGGCATTGCTGTTATAGAGGGAAATAAAAAGGAAATTTGCGGGTATTCATTCGGCAGTATCACAACAGACGCAAAAGACCCGACCCCTTACAGGCTTCACAGGATTTATTCAAAAACACTTGAGTTCCTTTGTGAGATTCAGCCGGAATATGTGGTTATTGAGGACATATACTCCCTTGAAAAATACCCTGGATCAGGTATTATGCTGGGCAAAGTTTCAGGTGTTCTGCTTATGGCAGCATATAAAGCCGGGCTTGATGTGGTAGAAATCCCTGTAAGAGAAGTAAAAAAAATTGTTTCCGGTAATGGGAGTGCAGATAAATTTCAGATGGAAAGGGCTGTTCGAAATTTATTAAAACACGAAGAACCCATCAGGCCTTTCCATGCGTCAGATGCCCTGGGACTGGCAATAACAGGATATTACAGGTATAAAAGAAGATTATGATCGGATTTCTTGAAGGTACTATTCTTCATTTTGAGTCTGATGGCATTTTACTGCTTGTCGGCAATATTGGATATGAAGTAGTTTTGACGCCTCAGATGGTTGAAAAACTAAGGTCTTCTCAGACAAATGAGGTGTCCCTGTATATTTATTATCATTTGACAGAAAGACAGCCAAAACCTGTTCTTATTGGTTTTGAAACAATGGGGGACAAAGCGTTTTTTCAAACCTTTATTACCGTTGATGCCATAGGACCCATGAAAGCCGTGAAAGCCATGTCCCGGTCCGTGGGTGATATAGCAGATGCCATTGAAAAAAAAGATGTTACATTTTTAACAGGCTTAAGTGGAATTGGTAAAAGAACTGCTGAAAAAATCATTGCAACCCTTCATGGTAAAGTAGAAAAATTTATAGCTGTGACAGATCATGCAAACAAGATGGACAAGGACAAACTTCCCCTTGAGATGCATATAATCAGTCAACAGGTTACAGGCGTTCTTGTAGAGCAGCTGGGACACTCTCCTTTGTCAGCAAAAAGAATGATCAAAGAGGCCTTTGAAAGGCACAGCACGATTTCAACCCCGGAAGAACTTTTTGATGAGATTTTTCAGGAGAAAAGATAAAACATGAGTGATGATATTATTTCCTATTCTTCTGATAAAAAAGGTATTGTTACATCAAAAAATATCCCCGATGATATATCCCCTGACATTGTATCTTTAAGACCTACAAGTTTTAAAGAGTATATCGGTCAGAATGACACGGTTGAAACCTTGAAAATCGCCATACAGGCTGCCAAAATGAGGAATGAATCCCTAGACCACATATTGCTTCATGGTCCTCCTGGTTTAGGCAAGACAACCATCTCTCATATCATTGCCAATGAAATGGAAAAAAATTTAATCGTTACTTCAGGACCTGCCCTGGAAAAAGGGGGAGATCTAATCGGCATATTAACCAATCTTGGTGACGGGGACATTTTCTTTATAGATGAAATTCATCGAATTCCAAAGATTGTAGAGGAATTTTTATATCCTGCCATGGAAGATTTTGCCATTGATTTTATATTTGACAAAGGGATTCATGCCAGGAGCCATCGATACCGGTTAAAGCAGTTTGTCCTTATTGGCGCAACCACAAGGGTGGGTCTTTTATCTTCTCCTCTAAGGGATCGATTCGGCATTTTTCGCACCCTTGATTTTTATTCTGTTGAACAATTGGTTGTCATTATTAAGAGGTCTGCGGCTATTTTCAACACAATTATTTCTGAAAATGGTGCCCTGGAACTTGCCAAACGGTCCAGGGGAACTCCCAGGATTGCCAATAGATTATTAAAACGGGTCAGGGATTATTCCCAGGTAAAATCCCATGGAAAAGTAACAAAGCAGAGTGTGCAGGCTGCCCTTGAACTGGAAGGAATTGATGGACTGGGGCTGACATCACTTGACAGGCAGTATATAAAAACGATAATAGATTTTTACAAGGGCGGGCCTGTGGGCATTGAAGCCATCGCAGCAACATTGCAGGAAGAAACAGACACGCTTGTGGATGTTGTGGAACCTTTTTTATTAAAAATGGGAATGGTACTTCGAACCTCCAGCGGTAGAAAGGCATCGGAAAAAGCATATCAGCATCTTAAGATTAAACCAGAATTGTGAATTTGGCATTGTGAATCAGGCAGAATGCTGCCCCCAGGGGACAAGAGAGATTAAACCGGTTAATAAAGGTGAATTATGGACAAGAGGTCAAGAAAGCAGGAAATAGGGATAAGCCAACCCAGACCAAAACCCTACGAGCCTGTGCGAAGACCAAAAATTATTATTGTTGATGATTTTGGAGAGATGAAATCCGGAGAATATTTAAAAATTCTTGTAAGACTTCTATCTATTATTACTTGTGCCTGTATTGTGGCAGGGGCCTTGTTTTATTATTTTTATCCCGGGTTATTCCGGGAAGCCGTTCTTACAAAAGAAAGGCTTGTCCTGGCGCAAAAAAAAATCCATGAGCTGACCCGGGAAAAAGAAGTGTTAATGGCAAGGCTTGTGATGTCTGGGAAAGATCCCGCGATTAAGAAAGAAAATGAACAAGAAAATATCCTTACCGTTGCAGAGATTGAAGAAAAAGTGCCTGTCCCTCCCGGGCCTGAAGAGGGGGAAAAGATAAATACGCCTTTACAGGAAAGTCAGGAAAAAATCAGGATGAATTACCCATTAAACAAGACAGGTGATTTACCAGAAACGCCACTTGAAACTGTGATTCTAAAGATAATTGAAAAAACCGTTGACCTGGAAAAATTCTCTGTAATTAAGGATGGAGAAACGGGAGATCTTCTGGTTAGATTTGATATTAGAAATATTTCTAAAGAGGCTGGAGATGTATCCGGAAGAATATTTATTGTATTAAAATCTGACAATGATTTTGAAGATCAAATGCTGGTTGTGCCAACCTCAGCCATAAAAAATGGTATCCCTTCTGAATATAGAAAAGGACAATATTTTTCCATTGCCAATTTTAAAACGGTTAAATTCAGGATCAAGCATCCGGGTGATCCTGAATTTTATAAAAAAGCAAGTGTTTTTGTTTTTAATGAGCGGGCAGATTTGATTTTCGAAAAAGTGATCGATATTACTGATGCCGTTGAATCAACACAGTGAAAAATAAGCCCAACGCAGTAATCGGGAAAATTGGCGGTTTTTGGTCGGGCACTAAATAACTTGGTAAGCAAGGAGAATTAAAGTGGGGAAGAAAAACTATAAGAATCTTTCAATCATTGATAGGGAGCTGAAGATTGAAGGCTCAATTTTAAGCAATGGCACCTTGATTATCAAAGGTCAGGTAACCGGCACCATTGAAGGGGATGTGGTGATTATTGCAGAGGACGGACGGGTAAACTCCAGTTCCACAAAGGTATCCAGCATTACCATTGGAGGAAAGTTTCAAGGGGATCTGACAGCATCCAAGGAATTAATTGTCCTTTCCACAGGGATTTGTTCTGGCAAGGTGACGTGTAAAGATCTTATTGTTGAAAATGGTGGGATTTTAAATGCTGAGGTATCCTGTAAGACAGCTAATAGTTTATTGGCAGAAAAAGACCCTCTCCCCTTTGGGCACAGTGAATTAAAAGAAAATGAAATTTAGATTTTGCTTGACATTAGCATGAAACTTATGTAGATACTGCTGATTGTGTTTATGAATTAGGAGCTTTGAAGAAATTGAAAAAATATACATATAGTGCAAAAAGATCAGACAATAAAGAAAATTGGTGTGTTGTTGATGCAAAGGATAAAATTCTTGGCAGGCTGGCCTCCCAGGTGGCTTATAGAATCCGGGGGAAAAACAATCCACTCTTCACGCCCCATGTGGATATGGGGGACTGGGTTATTGTGATAAATGCCGATAAAGTCCGTTTGACCGGTAACAAATTGGAACAGAAAAGATATTACAGGCACTCAGGATATATAGGCAGTATAAAATCTGATACTGCAAAAGAATTATTCGAGAAAAAACCTAATGAGGTTCTTAAAAAGGCGATTAAGGGTATGCTCCCTAAAAATCGGCTCGGTAGAAAACTTGGCAAAAAATTATTTGTATACGCAGGTGATCAGCATCCCCATGCTGCGCAAAAACCTGAACCGATTGAAATTTAAGGAAAAAAGGACGCGATAATTATCAATGGAAAGTGGAAACGTATTTTATGCGACGGGTAAGAGAAAAGATTCTGTAGCCAAGGTATGGTTAGCACCCGGCAATGGTAAGATTGTGGTCAATAATAAAGATCTGAACGAGTACTTTGAATTGAATGTAACAAGAGATTTGCTTTCATCTCCTTTGATTCTCACTGAAAAAACCAATGATTTTGATATTAAAGTAACGGTAATGGGTGGTGGGAAATCCGGTCAGGCCGGCGCTATCCGACTTGGTGTGTCCAAAGCGCTTGTTCTTTTAGATCCTGATCTTCGAGGAGTTTTAAAAAGTGCTGGATTCCTGACAAGGGATTCAAGAACAAAAGAACGTAAAAAATACGGTAAAAAAGGCGCAAGAGCAAGCTTTCAATTTTCAAAAAGGTAATTTTTTATATATTTCAAAAATTATTTATTATACCAGTTTATTAAAGCATGGGGGGCAAAGAGAATTCTTTGCCCCCCTTTTTGGTTTGTCCGGCCCGGCCCGGAATTGACTATACCAATAACCATAACTCAAGTTTTGGCTTTTGGGGTCACCCATTAAAAGGTCCTTGTCAGACCCCAATTATTTGATTATTTGGGAATGAAAAATGAAGACTTTTTTATTTTATGATGTTGAAACCAGCGGATTAAACCCTGCCTTTGATCAGATTTTAACCTTTGCCAGCATCCGGACGG
>JAHJDU010000543.1 GCA_018812385.1 Pseudomonadota bacterium | reverse complement strand
GTAAAGAGGTATATATCAAAAGAATTTCTGAAGGGATTCTCCTGATACCCAAGGATAAAACAATATGGGATATTTGGGAAAAAAATTTGAAAAAGTATGACAAACCTTTTATGACTAATCGGAATCAACCTGAATCTCAACAGGAAAGAGTTGGCTTGAATGAACTTTTTGATTGATACAAATATATGTATTTACATTATGAACAAAAGACCTCCTGAAGTAATTCACAGATTTAAGAATGCAGATGTGGGTCAGATCGGCATTTCCACTATTACAGTTTCTGAGCTCAATTACGGAGCTTCAAAAAGTCAGCTTCAAAAACAAAATTTTAAGCGTTTGGAAGAATTTCTTGCTCCCTTTGAAATTATTCCCTATGATCAGGATGCATCGCACTATTACGGTGCAATACGTTGCCAACTTGAGAATCAGGGTAATATAATTGGTCCACTTGATTTGCTGATTGCCGCTCATGCATTAAGTAAGGATTTGATCCTGGTTACAAATAATGAAAAAGAGTTCAAACGAATAAAAGCTTTAAAAGTTGAAAGCTGGGTTGGTGGTTTCTGAGACATGGTGGTAACCATGATATTTGGACCGATGGAGACAGGCAGGAACCAATCCCTAGGCACAGCGAAATCAATGAAAAGCTTGCTCGTTCAATAATACGTAAGGCAAAAAGAGGAGGCCAATCATGAGATTTTCAGGTAAAATATATAAAGACGGCAAATTCTGGCTGGCAGAAATTCCGATTCTCGATTTAATGACCCAAGGTCGAACAAAGAAAGAAGCGTACGAAATGGTTGCTGATATGCTTGAATCTTTGGTTAATAAAGATGGATTTAAAATTGAGGTTTATAAAGGGAAAAAGGACAGTTTTGAAGTTGGTTCTTTAGGGCCAAAATATATGGTAAGTTTACTTTTGCAGCGAAAACGTGAAATGAGTGGACTTTCACTTGCTCAGGTTGCAAGTCGATTAGGTATGAAATCACGCAACACATACGCTCGCTACGAACAAGGGAATTCTGTTCCAAGCGTTGAAAAACTTAATGAGTTACTAAATGCAGTTTGCCCACAGACTGATATAGTTATTAATGAAAGCACGATTCCCCTAGCAAATGTATAAACCGGACTTTAACCTCTCAATAAATAAATCAAAGCTCTTTTTCCTATCATTTGCCGAAAATGGCAGCACTGCCAAATTCGGCAAATAGCGGAAGATCTTTGAACAAGGCAAGCCTGATAATCCATTAATCCAATATCCATTAATCCAATATCCCAAAACCGTGCATCAGAAATTATCGGAAATGCCAATATTGGCAATATCGATACTTTGCTCTCCTGTGGCCAGGACATGGTGAGATCTTTGCATTCCAGTTGGCAGCCGTTGTTTTTTCGTTCTTGACGATGGTTTCTGTTGGGTGTATATTGGGAACACTAAAACAGGGAGGGTTATCATGCCTAAAGCACGCTTAAATATCAGCCTTGACCAGGATTTAGTGGATTTTGTCAAGGTATATGTTCGAGAAAACCGAACAACAGTCGCTGATGTTATTACGCAATTTGTCCTCACACTAAAACGGCATGCGCAGGGAGAAAGTATGGAGATCATACTCTCGGATCCTGATTTTTACAAAGCGATACTCAATGTACAGTCCACGCTCCGTGGTGGCACGGCCAAATGGCATACCTTTGAGGAAGTTTTTGACGACTGATGAAAGCAAAATTTGAAAAAGCATTTCTGAAGGAGGTGGAAATATGACAAGCGTACAATATGTGACGGATGAGAATGGTGCTCCGGTAGCAGTACAGATTTCCATTCAGGACTGGAAATTGATTAAGGCTGAACTGGAACCTTATGATGGAGAAACAGAAACGGCTGAAATATTGGCTGATTCAGAATTTTTGGCTTCAATAATAAGAGGTCGGGAACAGATCAAACAGCGATTAGGCAAGCCCCTGTCAGAGGTTTCTATTTAATGGTCTGTCAGGTTTTTCTCACTCGGGAAGCAGAAAAGAGGCTTCTTGCAATTAGAGATCGGCGTGTAAGGAAATTGCTTTACTCCAGAGCAATGAAACTGCAAAACAGCCCGGAACAACAAGGCAAACCCCTGGTTCGTAAACTTGCCGGGTTTCGTAGTGTTCGAGCTGTAGGGCAACGCTACAGGATTATCTATGAAATTGATGGTAGCCGGCAGGAGGTTTGGGTGGTTACACTTGGCATTCGCAAGGAGGGCAACCGGGGTGATGTGTATGAGATCGCGTCTAAGCTGGGAGAATAGGCTTCCCTATCTTAAATAATGTATGGATTTTTGCACATCCATGACCATCAGGGCTGTGGCAAGGCCGTCGGCAAAGGTGCAGTCCTTTGAGATAACAGATGCACTGACTATTTTGTTGTCTACTGGAAATCCTGTTTTAGGGTCAATGATATGGGAATAGGTTTTGTCATTTATTTCAAAAAAATTCCTGCCAGGAACCGTCTGACATGTCATATAGCTTTTTTGCCGTTAACATTGTGTCATAAAAGTCAGAAGAGACTTTCACCGGGGTTCCGGGTTTTTGATCGTTAAAAAGGGAGAGCTCGCTTTTCGGGTCATACATGGACAGTCTTTTATTTATTATAAATATTTTGCCTTTAATGCAATACCCGTAACAACTCTTTCGGGAAAGTTGCAAAGAAATTGGGGATTAACCGGAAGACGATTCACAAGCATTCAGGGAAAATGCCAATATTGGCATTTTCCCTGAATGGCAATTTTACCATTCCAAGATTCTAAGCTCTTCCTTGTTTCTGATGATTAAAGGTTCCATAAAATATTGTATAGCAGATAAAAGAAAATGACGTCAGCCCTGAATGGAAAAATTTTGAGTATATTGATAACAGTACACATTTACAGTACTGTTAAAGTAAAGAATTAAAAATTGAGGGCAAAATTATGAATGAAACAACAGCACTTGTCCGTAAGGGACTTGAAGCCCTGATTAGTCTGGAGAGTAGTAAGCGTTTGGCTGCACTTGGGGGAAGCGAGAAAAAAATCCGGATGCCAAGTCGACGGAGATCGGAGCTATGAAATGATTCTTGCCGACACAAATGTTTGGATCAAACATTTCAGAGAATCCGATGCTGAACTCATTTCTCATTTGAATGTGTCTAATCGGTAGCAAATATAGTTCATTTAAAAATTGACAAAATATCAATATGATATATACTTATCGATATAGCTCACTAAAATAAGGAGATTAAAATGGATACTGCTAAACTATTCCTTAACGGTCGCAGCCAGGCAATACGCTTACCAAAGGCTTATCGATTTGAAGGTAAAGAGGTATATATCAAAAGAATTTCTGAAGGGATTCTCCTGATACC
>JAHJDU010000542.1 GCA_018812385.1 Pseudomonadota bacterium | reverse complement strand
TCCATTTGGTGCTGTAATCAAATGTGAATTTTACGTCTTCGGCTGTAAGGGGTTCGCCATCATGCCATTTCATATTTTTTCGTATTGTCAGATCAATAGTGGTAGGATCCAGCATTTTGTGGGATTCGGCTGCCCATGGCATGGGAGAACCATCAGGACCAATCCTGAAAAGTGTATCATAGATCATCCTGAGTTCCATAAACTCACTAGTATCCTTT
The DNA here is from genome assembly GCA_018812385.1 of Pseudomonadota bacterium. GTDB lineage: Bacteria > Desulfobacterota > Desulfobacteria > Desulfobacterales > Desulfobacteraceae > Desulfobacula. The sequence continues at coordinate 12,178 of JAHJDU010000542.1, read as the reverse complement.
GACGCAACAGGATTCAGTTTTTTTAGGGGAGTGGCCCTTGCCGTCCTGACATAGCCGTCACCCTTAATTACTTCCATATTAATATCGGTCCAGAAGCTGCCTGTCCCTTCCCCAAGCATGGGGACAACGTTCTTGATTCTGTCGGACCGGTAAACTGTGGTCATCTGCATATAGGCAATAACGTTATTGCTCTGGACCTCATGGCAGAGTACCTGGGCTTCATTTACAATCTGCTGTCTTTTTTCAATGTCCATCTCTTTTTGCTGGGCTTCCACTAGTCTGTCCACTTCGGGATCGGAGAAACCTTCCCAGTTGTATCCGCCTTTTTTGAACTGGGAGGAGTGATGCATATGGTAAAGAAATACATTGGGATCAATCCTGAGTTCGGACCCGGAGAGCATTACAAACCACATGTCGTAATCATGTTCCATGACCACTTTCTGGACATTCTGGTTATAATCTACGGGGTTGGCGGCCACATCCCATCCAATTTTCTTGAATGCCTCGGCACACACCCTCGCCACCTCAGGCCGAACCGGGTCCATGGTGGCAGTGGCTGTCAAAATTTTCATGGGAATAACCAAGGCTCCGGGTGCAGGTGCGGCAAATAGCGCTCCCGGTCCTGCAAGTATGGACGCCCCGATGGTACCTCCAGTAATTTTTAAAAATTCACGTCTACCAATTTGATTGTTGAACATGTCAGTGATCTCCTTTCATAAACGATAGTTGACAGCTACAATTCCTGCCACACAAATTCCCCCATCCCCAAAATGGGTTATGGGTTTGATTTACTGATTCAAAATTAAACTTTCAAGATACATGCCAGCCTGAAATAATTGGCAGGAGCAGGACTAAAAAAATTTAAACCAATGTATACTCCTGTTTATTCAGCTCTTGCCAAGGGAAAGGCGGTGGTATAATAAAACATGGCTCATTGTCTAAATATTTGACAGTTTGAGAGGTTACTCAGTTGTTTATAACAATATTTCAATATGTTATTGTCGCAGTCTAATTTTTATACATGTATAAAAATTAGACTGTTTGTCGACCAGTCGGTAAGCGGTATTTTTTTATCTTGTTATAGAGCGTCGCCCGGGAGATGCCTAAAACCCCAGATGATTTGGAAAAATTAAAATCATAGTCTTCAAGAGTCTCCAGGATTACCTTTTTTTCAAGTTCAGAAAGACGGGAGCCGGTAAGCCTTACATTTGAAGGCTCCAGGTTCTCCAGTCCCAGGTTCTCCGGCAGAATCCTGTTATTATCTACCAGGTTGACAGCCCGCTCGATCACGTTTTCAAGCTCCCGGACATTACCGGGCCATGGGTAGCTTTCCATAGCAGCTTCAGCCTCCCTGGAAAAACTGACACCCTGTTTTGCCATTACTACGGAACAACGGTTCAGAAAATAGTTGGCAAGAAGGAGAATATCTTCGGACCGGTCACGCAGGGGTGGGATAGAGATGGGAAACACATTAAGGCGGTAGAAAAGGTCCTCTCTGAAATTCTTCAATGACACCGCCTTTTTCAAATCAGCATGGGTCGCAGCGATGATACGTACATCCACCAGTATGGGCTTGTGCTCACCGATTCTTACCACCTCTCTGGTCTGGAGAACCCTAAGAATCTTTATCTGCATGTCCATGGGCATATCCCCGATCTCGTCCAGGAAAATGGTGCCACCGTCAGCCAGTTCGAATTTTCCCGGCCTCCCCTTTTTTAACGCGCCTGTAAAAGTCCCCCCGGCATATCCGAACAGCTCGGTTTCCAAAAGTTCCCTGGGAATGGCCCCGCAATTGATAGCTATAAAGGAATGGTTGCGGCGCTCGCTGTGATTGTGTATGGCCTGAGCAAAAAGTTCCTTTCCTGTTCCGGTCTCTCCCAGGAGAAGAACTGTGGAATGTTGCGGAGCAGCTATCATGGCTATTTTCCGTGTCTCCCGGATGGCGGAACTGTTCCCGATAATGTTTTTAAACGTAAAACGGGCAAGTAAGCCAGCCATATCATTGACCAGTTTCCGGATTCGGTTGATCTCATTGAAAATAATTATCGTCCCATGCATCTTTTCTTTGGTGTCAAAAATGGGCCTTACCGTGCAGATTAGCTGAATCGCCTTTAAAGGGCCTCGGATGACCACTTCCCGATCCACAAACTCGAACCCCGGCTGCATCAGGTCCTCTATGACAATCTGCTTGCCAAAGAAAGTCTCTTGAGGTTTTCCTTCCAAAGAGGCTTCCCAATGAAAGATCTGACGGCCACGGCTGTTGACCTGGTTGACAATACCGTTTCTGTTAACGGCCATGACCCCACTGTCAATGGAATCAATGATGGCTTCCATATAATTATTTTTGAGTTGTAATTCGTTTGACGTCTTTTGAATCCTCAACTGATTTTCGATGGCACTGGCTGCCGTGATTACCATGCCGAGCGTATGGGGATGCACCTTTTTAGCATTCCCTGACATTGCGATAATACCCAGGATCTGACCATTGAGATCAAACACGGGGGATGCCGAACAGGTAGACCCGTAGCCACGCCGGCAAAAATGCTCGTCATCATTAATCTGGACTGGAATGCCACGTGCAAGGGATAAACTGATAACACTGGTCCCCACATCTTTTTCAGTCCAGCGGTAACCAGGAGAACAGTTCCCGGCCGCCATTTTTTTTAGCAGATAGGGATCACCTACCATTTGAAGGATATAACCGTCCCTGTCTGTAATATTGACCACAAACCCGGCCCCTGCAACAAACTGGTAAAGCTCCTCCATCTGAGCGCCGGCAATGTTCAGAAACTGTCGGTTATCTGCCAGACGTCGGGACAGTTCACCAGAATCGAGGCATTTCTGAGTCTTACTGCCCTTGTCTTCTGGATTAACGCCGTATTGCCTGCACCGTTCATGGGAATCTTTGATCTCTTTTCGAAGGGTTATTGGATCAGGGATTGCTCTTGCTGACATGTCAAGATTCCTATAGTAAATTTTCACTCTGTTTCTTTGAAAAATTAAAACATTTATACGATTCCATTTTCCCGTACAATTATTTTCTTTATCCTTTTTTTTTAAAAAAAGCAAATTCTTGTCTTGTACGATATCGGATTAAAAAGGACTGTTGCTATCTTTATCGGAAATGTGGTCTGCAAATTCCATTACAAATAGTCAATTTCCTGTATAGATTAAAATATGAAAGCACTCCTGGAACTGGTATTTACAGCAGGGCCAAGGGCATTTGCTTGACTTGATTCAAAAAGGCTATTCCACAAAAATCGGGACTGTGCTGTTCAGTCACACAAACGGAACGTCCGAGCTTTTTGCTTGGACAGAGTAGTGCTGTGAAGCATTTGGATAGCCTCATCTAATTTTCAGATTGAAAATACTCTTTATGGAAATAAAAAGCCTATAACCTATTTTGGACCCGTCCCTACCAAGCTCTAACCCTGACATTTATGATTCAAAAAGACTGGGGAATATAACTGTGAGAACCCGCTATTTTCAAAAAAGGGCGGGGTACGCGGGATCAAGCAGGGTAAACTCGCAACAAAATAAACCGGCAACATAAATGGTGATTAAACTTCTAAAATAACCGGAACAGCTACTTTTCAATAATTATAAGTCCTTTATGATTTTTACATTTCAGCAAGACACTTTAAATACTTTTTCAATGGTAAACCATGATAAAGGAGAAAACATGCCTGAAACAAAAACTGATAATATTAAAAATTGCACATCATTGCTTGTAAAAAGAGCCAAAGAACTATAATTTATGTTATTATAAACAAAGGGGCCTGTTTCGATTTCTTGATGTGGTTAATGTCAGCTCTGCTCTTTTGCTTTTACTAAACATCATGGAGGGTATAATGAATTTAATGGGTTTACAGGGCGGCCAATATTGTCCCTTGTCACGGGAACAAATAGAAATAGTTCATGAAGCTTCACTGAAGATTCTTGAACAGGTGGCAAAAGCACCTGAAAAAGTTGTCCTTTGTGGTCATGATCCAAAAAACGATCTTCATTTGACCGAAAATAGAGTCCATCTGGGAACCGGGGGCGCCGCCATCAAGATTCTGGACCTGGAAACAGGGAAAGTCAGACCTACAACCCTTAAGGATCTCTATGATGTATCACGGCTTGTGGATCAGCTTATCTGAAGGTTTAGCAATGGTATTGTCCATGGTCACAAATAAGCCCTTTGTCTTTGGAATACCCAGATGAGCAAGAAGATCTTTGACTCTTGGCTCATCCGGAATATTCACAACCATGCCTTTTAAAGAATCATACCCTGGAAAATCCTGGCCCAGTGTACCAAATAATTTAATCCTGACCTTCAATTAACATCATCCAATTAAAAATTTAAAGCAGTGTCCATTTCTTCATTGCTGATTAAAACTACTTTATTATGTGGCGGAAGCGGTTCTTTATAAAAGAATTCGGGTAAACGGTCATCCTTGTTTGTTAGTCCGGCTTTACGGTTAAAGTCCAATTCTTCTTTTAACACCCTGATTCCAAGGGCCGGGATATCGTCCGGGCCGAGTTGGGTGCCGAACTTGGCATTCATGACATTTAAAAATGCTCCCCCTCCTTCCGGTGTCGTCAAAGCAAAGCTTGCCAGCAGACACAGACCTGTACAATCAACCGCTGCCATGGCAATCTGTGTATTCCTGGATGCTTCGACCTGACCTTCCGGTTTCAAGGGATCAAGAGCCCCGGTCATATATTCTCCCAAAACATTTCCGGCAGTATGATCAGCTCCCATTGGGGATGTGGCATAGGTAACAGCATTGCCCTGCATGGCTCTGGGATCGTAGGCGGCAATACTTTGCCCCTTGACTGTGGGTACCCGTTTATGATTCAAATGTTTGCCAACAGCATCAGGGCCATTACCCAGAATCTTTCCAAATTCCGTGCCCCGGCCGATTTGCTCTACCATATCAATAGCAGCCTCACCATCTCCAAAGTTGATTTTCCCGGCATCCATTGCAACGCCGATACCTACACCAATATTCATGGTATCAACACCGATATCATCACAAAGCCTATCCAGCCGGGCTATAATATCCAGATCATCAATGCCTGTCATTCCACCCATTGCCCAGATTGTTTCATATTCAAGGGAAGATGTAACAAAGGCCCCCTTTTTATCAACAAATTCATTTGAACACCTTACAATGCATTGAGAACAGCCCAAATGGGTGGTTTTGCCACCCCGGCTTTCTATCAGTTTAGCAAGTGCTTCACCACTGATTTTTTCCCAGCCCTCCATAACACCCTTTGTGGCATTCAGACTGGGAAACGCACCCATGGAATTGACAGGAGCCACTAAACCGGCTGTACCCAAAGCCGGCAGCAACTGCCCTGTCATTGGATGGGCTTTTACAGCTTGAGCAAAAGCTTTTGCTGCTTCTTTAAAAGCTTGAGGGTCAGCAATTGCATCCGTATCTTTTCCTTCCTGATTAATGACAATAGCTTTTAATCCCTTTGCCCCCATGACTGCTCCCATTCCACCACGACCTGCTGCCCTGCATGGACGGCCATCCACATCAGAGGCCTGGATGGAGGCTGATGTCAACTGATATTCACCAGCCGGTCCAATGACCAGAACCGAGTTTTTTTCTCCATAGGTCTTAAGCAGGGTTTTGGTGAGGGAATAGGTTCTCATCCCTTTATATTCAGTTGCAGGAATGAGACTTGCAGTCCCCTGCCCGTCAATTTTTAAAATAAATAATTCGTCATTCCCTGCCTTGCCCTCAATGACAATTGCAGTAATGCCCAAGTGTCCTAAGGCAGCACCTGTTGTGCCACCGGCATTGCTTTCCTTTATGGTACCTGTTAAAGGACTTTTCGCCCCGATGGAAACCCTGCTGGTACTGACTAAACTGGTTCCGCTTAAAACGCCGGGTGCAATTATCAATTTATTGTCCGGTCCAAGAGGATCACATGTTGGCGGAACTTCTGCATTGATCATTGTTGATGTAAGGCCCCTGCCACCAAGTCCCAGATATTGCTGTGGAACTTCATTAACCGTGATGGATTTTTCGGTCATATTGATCTTGATAAACTTCATACCTGTTTCCTTTCATTTAATAATTCATACAAATTATTTCTTCTGTGAAATGCTTCATTCCAAAGATCTTTCATTAGAACGCCGTGTTGGGTAACCAGAGTGCGATCTGAGGAAAAATCATCACCAAAATTAATACAAAAATCTGAATTAGGACAAAAGGCGGTACAGCCCGCCAAATATCTCGTGTTGTCACACCTTCCGGAGCAACACCCTTCATCATGATCAGCGCCCAGCCAAAGGGAGGTGTCAAATATGCCACCTGCATGTTTAAAATAAACAGAATGGAGAACCAGATCGGATCGAAACCGAGCAGCCGCGCAATGGGAAGCATAATCGGAGCACATATGGTCACCACTGCGTAATCATCCATGAACATACCGAATATAAGCAATACAAGTTGCATACAGATAAGCACAAGCCAGCGATTGACCTCAAGGGATTGGATGAATCCCATGATCATATCCTGAGCTCCTGCGCTGGCATAAAATACGCCGAAAAGGGTTGCCGGGATCAATATCCAGAGAGCCATCCCGGTAATCTTGAGGGTCTGCATGCAGGAGTCCATCAAGACTTTCAAGGTCAGCTTGCGATGGATGGCGCAAATGATCATGGACCCCAGTGCACCCACGCCAGCCGCTTCAGTGGGAGTCGCCACCCCAAGGAAGATGGAACCAAGCACTATCAATACCAGCATGGAAGGAAGAAAAATTTCTCCAAGAGCCTGCCAGCGCATTCTCCAGGAGATATGTACCGTGGGTTTAGGCAATTCATGGGGTTTGACAATACCGACAAAAACGATATAGCAGATATATAATAGCGCCAGGATAAGGCCGGGCACCAAGCCTCCGAAGAACAGTTTGCCGATGGATACCCTGGCAATAAAAGCAAATATAATCATGATGATTGCCGGCGGTATAATTTCGCCCAGAACACCCCCGGCCATAACCGAACCAAGGGCGATGGATTTACTATAATTGTGCTTTAACATGGCCGGAACCGCCACCAGTCCCATGGTCAGAATACCGGGACCAAAGCCGCCACACATGGCCAAAGAAACGCACACCCCAATTGAGACGATGGCCAGGCCGCCACGAACGCCTGACAACCAGTAACTTAAGCCATTATACATCCGTTCCGATATACCGGATTCCACCAGAAAATTGCCCATGATAAGAAACAGCGGGATAGTCATCAACGTTGGGCTGGTCATCTGCTGATAGGTTGTTGTCGCAACCGTGTAGACCGCGTCTGGACCATCAAAAATAAAGGTCATCAGGACTGTGATACTGCCCAGTGCAAAAGTAACTGGTATGCCAAGGGCCAGCAGCAGCAGCAAGCTTCCGAATAAAATAATTGTAATCAGTTCAATACTCATCGATAATAATTCCAATTCAGCACGGTGGATGTTTACTCTTTTCGGCCATACACTGCGATGCATCCCAGAATAAATAGGGCAACGCTAACGGGCATAAACATCTTCAGTGGATAAAGCGGTAATTTAAGTACTCCAGTGGCCTTCTCGCTAACCTGCCAGGCATCCAATCCCATAACAGCACTTTTCCAGAGCAGGCTGCCCAGAAAAAGAAAGGCGGCCATAAGCGTAAGCCATCGAATGATATTCTTCACGGCCGGAGGGAAATGTTCATAAAGCATTTCAATTTGTATGTGGCTTTTGTGAATAAGAGTATAGCTGCCGCTTACCAATACAAAGACACCGAAGAGCTGTTTGTTAATCACCCAGGCCCATGAAGTCGGGGCGTTGAAAGCATAGCGTGCAATCACTTCATAGGTCACAATGGCCATGATTAATAGAATCAATACGCTGACAGCCTTCCCAACCATCTCAATGATGTGTTTGATTCCTTTGGAAAAGGTATTCATAAGCTAATTTCCATTAAACGGCGGCACAGCAGCATAAAGCCGGCTGCACCGCCTGTATCGGTGTTAAAGTGTTAGACTATTTAACTCCGCGCCATGCTTTTATCATCTTGATCGCTTCGGCGCTTGCAGCGTCCTGGGTGGCCAACTCATCCCACATTTCATATGCGGCCTTTTTATACTGTTCCTTGCAATCGTCGTCTAACTCGTTCTTTATAACTTTTCCTTCTTTAATCAATCCCTCAACGATTTCGATCTCTTTTTTGTAAGCCGCTACCGTGGCATACCAATAATCTTCAGCAGCTGAGTGAAGTGCAGCCTTGATATCGTCAGGAAATTTATTCCATTTTTTCATGTTGATCAGGATATGCCCGGTGGCGTGGTCACATTCCATACCACTAATCCAGTAAGGCGCAACCTCATGCCACTTTAAACCGGTGACACAACTCACATCCCACTCGGCCGCATCTATGGTTCCCAGCTTTAAGGCCATGTACGCTTCCGTGGGAGATACTGCCGTGCCCTGCATGCCTACAGCGCTATGATAGGCAAGGTTGCCGCCTTCCGCTTTGATCTTCCATCCTTTGAAATCGGAACAGGATGTGGCTGGTTTACGGGCGAGAACAAAGGGCACTGGTCCATATGTATGAATATCTAGGAAATAAAGTCCTTGTTTGGCGTACTCTTTTCGGAGGAGTTCCATGAAACCGTTCTTAAGGTAAAAGTCCCGTATTACCTGGGCTTTGTCCTCAAAGGTGGTCTTTTCATCGATTCGAAATGCCATAGGCAGGTTAAATTCCACATATCCAATCGGAACTATACCTCCTGACATACCGCCCATGCTGTGCAACATATCCACGACACCTTGTTTGGTAGCACCGAATAATTGATCACCAGGTATAATTTCGGGCTCAGCAAATGTTTTAATTTTCAATCGCCCGTTGCTGTGCTTTGCTGCTGATTCGGCAAACACGCTCAATGTTTCCATGGACAAATCACCACGGGGGAACGCCGACTGAATTTTTAAATTATAGACTTTGTCTTTGGCTGACGTCTGTGAGATGAAAATGAAAGACAAACACATAAGGCTTAAAATAAAAATACCCATTAATTTTCTACAATACTTAATCTTGGACATAACTTTTCTCCTCTATAAATTTTAGTGATTGGATCAAGATCTAATTTTTTATCATTGCGATTAAATCTTGAAATTTTTCTCCTAAAGTGTACGTATAAATTTGATTTATCCTGCCACTTCTTTAACAGTATCAATGAGGATATCTACAGCTTTTTTAGCATAATTTTTCGTGATCACTAAGGGAGGCATAAACCTGAAAACATTTCCAAAGCGACCACAGGGTACCATGATCAATCCCCGTCCAAGCAACCCACCTATAATATTTCTAACAACCTCCTGATTGAGAGGTTCACGGGTCTCTTTGTCTTCCACCATTTCAATACCGATCATCAATCCCCTGCCGCGGACATCTCCGATAGTCCTTAAATCCTCACTGCCTTCCTGTATCCAGGTCTTGATTTGTTCACCCAAGTCTCCTGCGCGATTAATCAGGGCGTTATTATTTTCGGTTAAAATGTCGATATTGGTCATGCAGGCTACACTTGAGACACCATTTCCAGCAAATGTATTTGGCTGGGAGTGATCCTCAATTTTCAACGCAAGATCTTTACGGAGTGACAATCCGGCCATGGGGACATCGCCCCCCATGCCCTTACCCCACGTAATCATATCAGGTTCAACATCAGAATGTTCGATACACCACATCTTACCGGTACGACCGGCACCGGCCTGGACTTCATCGGAGATATAAAGTGCTCCATGTTTTTCACAGGCTTTTTTCACGATTTCAAGATAACCTGGTGGTGGTGGTACATATCCGCCTTCGCCTTGCTGAGCTTCTATAATCAGTGCGCCGACATCATCAGCACCCGTATAAGGTGTATTTAAAACATAATCCACATATTTTGCACACTGGAGTTCACATTTGGGGAATTCCAATCCAAAACTGCATCGGTAACAATACGGATAGGGCAGATGGATAACCCCGGGAATGAAAGGGCCATATCCTTTCCGGTATTGCTCTCCGGTTGTAAGGGAATTGCACCCGTACCAGACCCCATGATAGGCACCGTGAAATGCTGCAACCTGGGTGCGGCCCGTGATCTTTCTTACAAATTTCAAGGCAGTCTCGACAGCCCCACTGCCGGACTGGGTAAAATAGGTGATACAATTATCTTTCAGTCCTTTGGGCATGATGCCGGCAACCTTTCTGGCCAACTCAGTTCGCCGTACACTTGAGAAGTCTATAGCATGCATCATAGTACCCATCTGTTCCTTCATGGCTTTAATGACCCGTGGATGGCACCGGCCAACCGCATTGACGGCCACACCAGCTGTAATATCAATCATTAAATTGCCGTCCGCATCTTTTATGGTTGCCCCTTTTCCTTCTGCCATGACCAAGGGAAACCGGCCGCCGCCCCTGGCCATGGATTCATTATCAAACGCGGTCTGCAGATACTCCTGTGTTTTGGGTCCTGGGAATCCGCTGCTCACAATTTTAGGTGCCCCGCTATAAGATAATTTGGCTAAATCTTTTTCACTGATCAAAATTATTCCTCCTTTTTTTGTCAACCAAGTATATACACTTTGTGCGGGATCAAGCTTATCACCATAGATAAAGAGCTAAGCTTTTCACCCTCCCATAATCCCTCTGGTTTCATTGATCTGTTTCAACTGACATAAACACCAAAAGAATAGATACAAAAACGATTTGTCCAATTACACTAACCCAATTATTTTTTAGAACCCCACCTTTTCATAAAGGTTTATAAAATCCGGTTTTTCCAGAGATATTGTTGCATCTATTCCGATTTTTGATGTCAATATTTCAGTGCGCTCAAGCATTGAAGCCGATGTATTGGCTATGGCCGATGGATCGAGCAATCCTTCCATTTTATTTATTATAACAATATCCTTATGCCATTGAACCCTTGTCGCAATGGCCCATTCGACATCAGAAGGACTATAGATATCAATGTCATCGTCAACTACAACAACAACTTTGATATCTCTTGCCGACTCAGTGGGGAAAAGGGTTGCAACAATAGTATGATTTGCATTTGATTCTTTTATTTTTTTAATCTTTACAACAGCATGAAAGCGGCTGCATCCTCCCAGAGTTAAATGAATATCCAAAATTCCCGGTACGGCCTGTTTTATACGCTTTAAGAGATCAGTTTCCCGGGGCAGTCCTCCAAGATGAAAGTGTTCCGCAGTAAATGGTAAGAGATCATGATATATGACGTCTTTTCTTCTGGCTATTGCAGATATTTCAATAACAGGGTTTTTCCTCGGAGGATTATCATATATACCGGAGTAATCTCCAAAAGGACCTTCATATTCCCTCTTATCATTAATAATCCTGCCTTCAATAGCAATTTCACAATTCGCCGGATATGCAAGATCTATTGTTTTCCCCTTTATAAGTTCTATTGGTCTACCGGAAAGGCTGGAAGCAATATTCAGCTCGTCCATATCGTCGTTCACAAGTCCATCAGGCATTGCTCCCTCCAGCCACACAGCCGGGTGAGCACCAAATATAATTGCCACATCCAGTGATTTACCCAGTTCTTCAGCTTTATGAAAATATCTCAGCAGATGCCGGTTTGGGTTTATCATGACATTTATTTTATTATTATTGTTTACTTGCATTCTGGCAAAAGAAATATTCCTGATGCCTGTTTCCGGGTCGGCAGCAAGTATTACACCTGCAGTAATATATTTGCCATTATCTTTAAGATAGTGCTGAGGTATTGGAAGAACATCAAGAGGCTTGATATCTTTTGTTATTACAATTTCCTGGACAGGCGCACTTTTGACTACAACAGTATCAACAGGATTTTTTACTGAGAAAAGTATTTTATCTTTTAAACCAGCCAAATCAGTTCCAATTGCAAGTGCAATATTCTCTCTTTTATGGAATATATTACTGACAACAGGAATATCGTATCCTTTAATTTTGTTGAAAAGTACGGTTTTACTATTTGAATACTTTTTTTGGATTTTGGCTATTTCAATAACAGGATCGATCTCTGTGTCTATCTCAATTATATCATCTCTGGCTTTTAATTCTTTTAAATATTCCCTGAAACCTTTCATAATATTCTACCTTTTTTCAAACCATGTTTATTATTATTGTATTCTTACCAAACAGTCAATTTATC
>JAHJDU010000541.1 GCA_018812385.1 Pseudomonadota bacterium | reverse complement strand
TTGTAATCTTTAATTGTTTTAAAGGGTATATCCGCAGCCTTTGCAATAACGGCAATGGGAAGCTGATAATCTAGTTTGAACTGAACTATGTCAAAAGAAAAAACAGGGTACAAATCTGATTTTTTCAAATAAAATCCATAGGATTCCTGATTTTCAAGAATTAATTTGCCGCAAATAATTTTAAAGGCATATCTCTGGGTTTCCAAAGGAAGATATAATGAAAAAAAGTCATTATTTTTTTGCGCTTCAATTTCACTGTTTAAACCATATTCTCCCATATTATATGCAGACAGGGCAAGCAGGTATGATCCAAATTGCTTTTCCAGGACCTTTAAGTATTCACAGGCAGCATGGGTTGATTTAAAAATATTTCTTCGTTCATCCACTTGAGAATCAATTCTAAGTCCATATTTTCTCCCGGTAGATTTTAAAAACTGCCAATATCCCACTGCATTTTTTGAGGAAGCGGCATGGGGTCTTAAAGCACTTTCAATTATCGGAACATATTTCAAATCCAGGGGCAGGCCATGCTGTTTTAAGATTTTTTCCACATGGGGAAAAAATCTTTCAGCCCGCTTGATCCAGAGGATCACCTGTGGTCGATTCCACAACGCCAATAGCATCTCTTTTTCAAGTCTTTCCCTTACATCCTGATCTTCAATTGGAATTTTAATGCCACAAAATTCAATATCCTTTTTAAACTGAATGCTTTCCATTAATGGTGGAAAATCAGGTGAAGAATTTTGATGGCTCAAAGGCTCTGTACCAGAACAGATCAAGGGAATTGCAAAAACTGATAGGAGTAATATACAGATTGTCTTCCATGAAGTTTTAAATTGCATAGATATATCCAGAAATTAAAATTTTTATTTAGCGGGATCATCTCAAAATCAGGTATCAAAGTCAATGAACCATTAAAGGAATCAACTACGTATGGAGTATGGGGTTTTTGCCTTTGAAAAAATTGTATTGATATGCCATACTTCATAAAATTTAAACCAAAACAAAAAAAGAGAAATAAAAAAAATGACAATTCAATGGTTTCCAGGACATATGGTTGAGACGGAAAACCTGCTTAAAAAGGCTATATCTAAAGTAGACGTTGTTTTGGAAATTTTAGATGCAAGACTGCCCCAGGCAAGTGCCAACCCCTTTGTGAACAAAATCTGCAAAGAAAAATTTCGATTAAAGGTTTTAAATAAATCCGACCTTGCAGACCCTGAACAAACTAAAGCATGGCTTCATTATTTTGAAGCACAAAAGAAGACTCCTGCCATCTCAATTTGTGGTTCTCAAAAATCCCAGGTAAATGGGGCATTAAATTATTGTATGGACAAAGTTAATCGCAACCGGGCCAGAAAATTAAAAGTAATGGTTGTGGGCATTCCAAACACTGGAAAATCAACCATTTTAAATACTCTGGCAGGAAAAAAAATTGCAAAAACCGGAGATGTGCCTGCCATCACCCGGCATCAGCAACGAACCAGTTTAGAAAACAATATTGATATCTATGATACCCCGGGAATATTATGGCCGGTAATAGAACCAGAGGAAAAAGCCTATATCCTGGCAGCAAGCGGTGCCATATCAGATACGGCCATTGACTATAATGACATTGCATTTTTTGCTGCCAATCTTCTAATAAAAAGATATCCTGAACTATTGTTGCAGCGGTATTCTTTTTTAAAAACCATGCCAGAGGATGCACTGACTTTAATAGAAGAAATCGGTGCTGCAAGGGGATGTTTAAAAAAAGGCGGCATTATCAATTATCAAAAAGCATCTGAAACATTGATTCGTGAACTTAGAGCCGGCAAAATAGGCAGAATAAGCTTTGAAACACCAGAGGATATAGACCATGAAACTGAAAAAAATTAAGAATATTAATATTTTAATTTTCTTAAAATACCTTTTCTCAACACTCATTTTTTTATCGTATTCATCATCTGCGCTGGCAGATATTGGCAAGGCCATCAACCCGAAGCCAGAACATTCTTCTCAATGTATTCAAATTATAAAAGCACTTGAGCGATATCA
>JAHJDU010000050.1 GCA_018812385.1 Pseudomonadota bacterium | reverse complement strand
TTACATGTTGCATCCTATTGGTTATGATCGTATTGCTTCAAAGCGGTAAAGGCGCTGAAATGGGCGTTTCTCTTGGTGGCGGAGCAGGCCAGACTCTTTTTGGCGCAGGCGGTCCTGCAACCATACTGACTAAAATCACAACAGGTGTTGCCATTCTTTTCATGATAACATCATTGAGCCTGGCTTATATGTCAGGTCATCAGTCAGACACATCAGTGATAAAGGAAAGCTCAATACCTGTTGAACAGACCTCCAAATGATATGTGAGATATAATAAAATTGAAAAAGCCGGGTTATTCTTTACCTCTAAAAGCTTATTTTTCAATAATTTCATAAAAAAACTAAATGCCGAAGTGGTGGAATTGGTAGACACGCACGCTTGAGGGGCGTGTGGGGCGACCCGTGGGAGTTCAAATCTCCCCTTCGGCACCAAAAAATATATAAGCCACGGGCAATTTTTGTTCGTGGCTTTTTTATTTTATCAAAGGTCAGATTTTAAATGCCATGATCAATCTTGAATTATTCCTAACCTTGTTTATATTAGACTATTATGGAAAAAGAAAAAAATAATATCTTACAAGATCCAAAAAAAATAGAAAAAGAACTGGGTGAATTTTTAAATAAAAAATTCGGCGGCAATGTTAAAATTATTACCTCTTCAGTTCTTCCCCAGCAGGAAACACTCTTGGGAAAATCATCCTCGGAAAAAAATAAAACCCTTATCAATTTTAACATCAAACCACGTGAACTTATTGCTTATCTTGATCAGTATGTGGTGCGACAAACTAAAGCAAAATCTATTCTATCAACAAAAATATGCACCCATTTCAACCGGATCAGGCATTCTCAATCCACAGGAAATGGGTTGTCAAAAATCACCGGAAATATTAAATCCAACATTCTAATGTTAGGCCCTACCGGAATTGGCAAGACATATCTGATTAAACTCATTGCAAAAAAAATTGGGGTTCCGTTTGTAAAGGCTGATGCCACAAAATTCTCAGAAACCGGCTATGTTGGCGGGGATGTAGAGGATTTGATCCGGGATCTGGTAAGGGAAGCCAACGATGATATCAAACTTGCCGAATGCGGAATTGTCTACATTGATGAGATTGATAAAATTGCGGCAAGCCCCAGTGTAATAGGTGCCCAGGTGTCAAGGACAGGTGTTCAGAGAGCTCTTTTAAAACCCATGGAAGAAACCGATGTTAACTTAAAAGTTCCCCATGATCCTATTTCCATGATGCAGGAATTGGAATCCTATCAGAGAACAGGCAAAAGGGCCACGCGGGTCGTAAATACGTCTAATATCCTTTTCATCGTCAGTGGGGCATTCTCAGAACTTTCTGATATCATCAGAAGACGGTTATCAAAACAAAATATCGGGTTTGGCTCAAAGCTTGTAAAATCTCAAAAAGAAAATGAGCTGCTAAAACTGACCAAAGCTGAAGACCTGGTGAATTTTGGCTTTGAATCTGAATTCATAGGAAGACTTCCTGTTAGATGTATTCTTGAAACGCTTACCCAAAAAGACCTGTTCTCAATTTTAAAGATGCCCAATAATCCGGTTATTTTGAGTAAAAGGCTTGATTTTAACGCCTATGGTATAAAAATTATTTTCACAGATGGCGCCTTAAAAATTCTTGCAGAAAGGGCATATGAAGAGAACACCGGGGCCCGTGGGCTTGTCAGTGTGATTGAAGAAGCTTTGCTTGATTTTGAAGAAAAACTTCCTTCTCATGATCTTTTAAAATTCACTGTGACAAAACAAGTCCTGGAAGATCCAAAAGCCCTGCTTGAAGATTTTTTATCAAAACAGAATTCTTTAAAATGGGATCATCTTTATGAAAAAGCCCTGCTTGACCATAAAAATTATATTTCGAAATATATTCAGGATAACAAGAAAACATTTTCCATAAGCCATGGACTTACCCTTTCACAAACCCGATGCGATATGGCAGCGCTTTACTTTTGTAACAATGTCATGGAAATTGAAGATGTCTTAAAAAAAATAAAAAAATACCATGATTCAATTAAAGAAATTGAAGTTGAAGTATCAAAAAGTTATAATCTGAATATTATTTTTGAAGAAGATGCAATTGATTTTTTGATTGAACAATTTATCAGTCATAATGCAACGATTCAAGAAATATTGTCAAAAATCTATGACAATTATTATGACGGCTTTAACCTTATTCGTGAAAAAACAGGGAAAAACAGATTTTTTCTGTCAAAAAACGCCTTGATAGACAATGAAACCTATCTTAACGATCTTATCAGGAAAGAAATAACATGATTGGAATTTCAAAACTTTATTGTGCAACAGTAGAACCATCAGATGCATTACGATACTCAAGACAATCAGGGCAACTGCCCTCCCATCTTTTGCAGTTCTCCAAAGACAAAAAGCCTGTGGTGGTCTGGAATATGACAAGACGTTGTAATCTTAAATGTGTTCACTGCTATGCCAGATCAGAAGACATTTCCTATGACAATGAACTTAATCATGAACAGAGCATTGCAATGATTGATGATCTGGCCCAATTTGGTGTACCCGTTCTTTTATTTTCAGGCGGGGAGCCAACTGTACATCCAAGACTTGTGGAGTATGCACAATATGCTGTCAGCAAAGGCATGAGAGCTGTTATCTCCACCAATGGAACCCTTATCACCAAGGAAAAAGCCCAAAAATTAAAAGAAATCGGACTTTCCTATGTGGGGATCAGCCTTGACGGTCTGGAAGAAACCCATGATAAATTCCGAGGGGTTAAAGGGTCTTATAAAAAGGTCATGGCCGCCATCGAGAACTGCCAGGAAGCCGGTATCAAAGTAGGATTGCGGTTTACCATTAACAAAAGAAATGTAAATGACATCCCCGGCATCTTTGATCTTCTTGAAGAAAAAAATATCCCCAGAGCATGCTTTTACCACCTTGTATATTCCGGCAGAGGGTCTGAAATTGCCAAGGAAGACCTCTCCCATGAGGAGACTCGCAAAGTTCTTGATCTTATCATGGAGAGGACAAAAGATCTTCATGACCGGAACTTACCAAAAGAAGTTCTCACAGTAGACAATCATGCTGACGGCCCTTATGTGTACCAGAGGTTATTGGACGAGGACCCGAAAAGAGCGACTGAGGTCCTTGAACTGCTTGAAATGAATGAAGGTAATAATTCAGGCCGGGGCATCGGATGTATTTCCTGGGATGGCGAAGTCCACCCGGATCAGTTCTGGCGGGAAAAAAGCCTGGGCAACATCAAGGACATGCCTTTCTCCAAGATCTGGACCAATGTTGACAATGAATTTTTAATGAAACTTAAAGAAAAGAAAAAACATGTTAAAGGCCGGTGTGCTGAGTGTAGATGGCTTGATATTTGTGGCGGTAACTTCAGGGCCCGGGCAGAATCTGTTGCCAATGATCCCTGGGACAGCGATCCGGCATGTTACCTGACTGATGAAGAAATCAAAAAGGAGAATTCATAATGCTTTTTCCAGATTCCCGCGGACGAAGATTAAGGGCGAGTGACAATTTTAGAAGAATGATAAGGGAAACAAAACTTTCCTGTGATGATATGATTCTTC
>JAHJDU010000540.1 GCA_018812385.1 Pseudomonadota bacterium | reverse complement strand
GGGACAGTAAATCCTTTCAATAAGTCGCTATTTGGCGGAAATGCCAATCCTGGCATTTCCGCCAAATGGTCGCGTAACGTCCTTCGGGGAATGCCCAGTCTCTTTGCGATTCTGTCCTGGGGAATACCAAGCTGGTTTAAATGAAAGATTTTAAGATCAAGCGCCAAAAGGGTTGTGGCCCTTAAATCAGCAATATATGAGTCAACGGCCTGTCTTGATCTGCCAATTGCACTGCCGATTTCAGAAGATGTTAATTTGGTATTGGTTTGAAAAGCACGTCTGGCAGTATTCCTTGTTTCAGATTCTGTAAGCTGCTTTGGGCCTATTGCCAATTTTGCAGCATAAAGCAGAGGATCGATACTATTCAAGGTTTTAACAATTGCATCAATCTCAATTTGCCCGGTCTTTTTATACGCACTCCATCTATGTACACCATCTAATATTCGATACTTGCCTCTCTCCCCGGGACAGGCTTGAACCTCAACAGGATCAAACTTAAAACCATCTCTTAGATTTTCAACAAAAATACCTATACGTTTGTGATCAATATTTTCTCTGGGATAGATGGACTCATCAAGAAAGATGTCTGATGTCCGGATTTTGACTAAGACGTCTTTTATAGACTTTATAGCAGCCGAATTCATATTTGTCCTGAACCTTTAAGCATCTTCAGACACCTCCCATTCTATCAGTCTATTAAACCTAAAATTTATTCTATGATACTTGGCAATGTTTTTTTGGATACTTTTGCTAAAGCAAGACATGATGCCTCGCCCTTGCCTAAATGGATAATCAGATTGGCACCATTGCTTCGTATTTACCCTTAAAATCATAACGATAGTATTAAACAACACCCGTAAAATAATAATTCAAATTGTTAAAAAATTTGCTGCATGGTATAAAATTACCAACAACTACTATATAAAAAAAGGAATAGTTCAAAAATGGAGAGAGAACAATTACAATTTCTTGATGATTGGTTGAATGGAAACAACCGTAAACCGCTTATCATTCGTGGTGCCCGACAGGTCGGGAAATCGACCTTAGTCGAATTGTTTGCCAAAAAAAATAAGGGAAGGTTGCTCAATGTTAATTTGGAACGTCATCCTGAATTAGCACAGATATTTTCAGGCAAAGATCCAACTCAAATTATTCAGCAGCTTGAATTTTTGCCAAACATGGGAACTATCAATAAAGATGCACTCCTTTTCCTGGATGAAATCCAGGCGGTTCCGGAGGCGATTCCTGCATTACGGTATTTTTATGAAGACAATCCGGAACTTCCGGTTATCTGCGCAGGCTCGCTTCTAGAATTTGTTTTAAGCGATCATTCTTTTTCCATGCCCGTCGGAAGAATACAATATCTGCACATGGGCCCCATGACTTTTACAGAATTTTTAAACGCGGTTGGCGAGGAAAAACTGGGATCATTTATTATGCACTATACGCCGGATCAAAAAATCGGTGAAGTTGTACATAATCGTTTATCAAGCTTACTACGTTCCTATTATTATATTGGGGGGATGCCCGAAGCAGTCGCCGTTTTTGCAGACACCAAAAGTTATAAAAATGTGAGCAAAGTCCACAATTCCATAATCGAAACTTATCAAGAGGACTTTTCAAAGTATGCAGGGTCAAGAAATTTGTACCGTATGCGAAATGTATTTAATTTTGTTGCCAGAAACGTAGGGAAAAAAATCAAATACAGCAATATTTCCTCCCAGGATCAAAGTGGTACGCTAAAAAAAGACCTTGATCTGTTGTCCATGGCCCGAATTATCGGAAAAGTGACTCACAGCCATTGCACAGGCCTTCCCCTACAGGCTGATATTGAAGAAAAAGTGTATAAAATGCTTTTTCTCGATATTGGTTTGATGAATGCAGTTTGTGGCTTGAACTGGCACATTATCTCGCAAATGGATGATGTAAAATTGATAAATGAAGGTGCCATCGCCGAACAGTTTATAGGGCAGCACTTGCAGCATCTGCTTGCAGATACACCAAACAGGGACCTAACATATTGGTTGCGCGAGGGCCGTTCATCTAATGCAGAATTAGATTTTGTTATCGGGATTGCAGGTAACATAATTCCCATAGAGGTAAAATCAGGGGCTTCCGGAAAATTAAAGTCTTTACACCAGTTTATGGGGCAAAAGAAAACACCGTTTGGTATTCGGTTTGATTTATCTTTACCATCGGTTCATCCAATAAAGACAATTATTAATATCGGTAAAAAGCGCAAGGATGTAGACTATTCATTAATTTCACTGCCGATATATCTAATTGAACGTCTGGAAGTTCTTGTTGAGTACTATTTGCGTAAGTAAGATAGTTTGATGAGTCGTTCTCTCTCGATCCCTATGTGTTATTTCAAGATCATCACATATCTGCTGGTAACACCAAGGATCTTTTTTTTCTGCATTGCAGCCACAACCCCTGGGTTAAAACGCTCTGAAGACAAAGGAGCCTGGATGATATGGGTAAGAGTCCAGCCGGTTTTTTTAAAAATCTCATAATAATCTACAATTAAAATAGCCTGCTTTGGATTTTCAACAAAGATACCTATGCGTTTGTGATCAATATTTTCTCTGGGATAGATGGTCTCATCAAGAAAGATATCTGATGTCCGGATTTTGACTAAGACGTCTTTTATAGACTTTATAGCAGCCGAATCCATATTTGCCCTGAACCTTTAAGCATCTTCAGACACTTCCCATTC
>JAHJDU010000539.1 GCA_018812385.1 Pseudomonadota bacterium | reverse complement strand
TCCATTCGTTAGATTTGCCAGTCAACAAATCAGATCTGACCGGAAAAACGCGGTTTCCAAAGTTTCAACACTTTTGCTTTGACAATTTCTTTTTCTTCGCAGTTCATGATATAAAACCAGACAAGTGACAGGTATAAAGGTAGAAAGAGGCAGATAAAAAGAGTTTTTTGGAACAGCCCGGACATGATTAATGCAAGGATGTATGCTGCAGTTGTCAATCCAATGATTACAAATATCCGGATGCCATGTTCATTCTTTTTTCCCAGCATTTTCACGGCAATATAAAACATAATTGCCGAATCAACAGCAAGCCGTCCGGCCCAGGCAATAGAAGCGCCTTTTATTCCATATTCATTTGTCAAAAGAAAAAGAACAGCAAGGTAAAACGGAATTTCAATAAGATGAATTATTGCTGTTATATCCGGCCTGCCAGCTCCCTGTATCAATGCATAAGGAACCTGCCCGAGACAAAGAAACAAAACGCCTAAAGAAAGGACTTGCATGACCAGAGTACTCTTTTCCGCAAATTCAGGACCAAGCCAGATATTCAGTCCTTCATAGGATAAAACAACAATTAATAATGAAAGGGGGAAAATTATAATAAACACATATTTTACACCTTTGGCAAAAAGTCTGGCCGCACTATTTTTGTCCTGGCCGTAAACTAAAGAAAAGGCAGGAAAAAAGACAGCCATCATGGCACCTGACACAAGCGTTAATTTTGTTACAACCTCACTGGGTGTCGCGTAATACGCAACCGCAGCAACAGAAATGATCCCGCTGATAAAAAAGCGATCTATATAAATCATGACCGGACTTATTATATTTGTAATGGTCATCCACCCGCCAAATTTTACAAGGACACCTGCCATTTTGCTCTCAAACGCGATTCTTTTACCAAGGGAGGGAACAATGTGAAAGCAGAAAACAGCCTGAACAATGCACGCCAGCATCCGCCCGAAAAGTATCAGGGCAACAATATGAAAAAGACTGATAGTAAAGGGTAGAACCAGTACCGGTGCAAGAAAAGTAAAAATACCAAGTTGTATGCGAACGGTATTTGTCAGGTCAAACCGCTGGTGAGCATCCAGTATGCCCCTTAGAGCGATGCTGAGTACAATAATCGGTACAAATACTGCTATAAGATAAAAAGCATCCAGGGTTTCCTTTTGCAAATCCAACGGGATATTCAGCAATCCTTTCACAAGCCACGGCAGCAATATTGCAGTAAGCCCACCGACTACAAGGCCTATAAAACACATAATAGACAAACCAGTCCATATAAGTGGCGGGATCTCATTTTCTCGACCTGCACCGAGTTTTTCTGCAACCAGTTTTATTAATGCCCTGCCCAATCCAAGATCAAAAAGGCCAATATAACTGATCAAAACCCATACAAGGGTCAACACACCAAATCGTTCAGCCCCAAGACCCTTAATAAGTATGGGAATTGCTACCAGTGCAACAAGAAGAGGAGTTCCATAACCGATTAGATTCAGGATAGTATTACGTGCAAGTATCCGTCCCTGGATCAGATCTTTTGTGCTTTCTGGTTTTTTATCTGTCACTTTCCATAATTCTTTCTTTTTTCCGACATGCACACCCGGTTCTGTCAGGTTTTTCAATTTTATGTCTTTCCTACAGAAAATTTGACTGTACATGTTCTTAATAGGGAAAACAAGATCCAGACTCACCCAGGGACATATTATCTTGTCCTTAATCGCATATGAGTCTTTGCGGCTTTTGCCATACTCACCCAAATCCTTGAAAAAAGCATGGTTGCATGGTAATTATGCTTTGATTCTGGTGAAACTTGGCGGTTTTCGGTCGGGCACTATTGAATATATTAAGGATCGGAAATGAAATTACTTAAACGCAATTGCTTGTCTTTTGGTCCATCTACTGCGTTGCATCAAAGGCCGAATACATCAAGTATTCAACCTTTAATGCGCCTTGTATATGAACCAGAATTCTTCGCAATTTCTGTTCAATTTATATAATTTTCAATCCTAATGTATAAGGCATGGACAGATCACTATGGTCATAAACAGGAAAATTCTTTTTTTTGTAACCGAGGACTGGTATTTTTTTTCCCATCGGCTTCATATTGCCAAGGCATTAAAAGAAGATGGATTTGAGGTGATCCTTCTTACGCGGGTTCATCAGCATAAGAAAATTATTGAAAATCAGGGGATCAGGGTGATTTCCATTGATCTTAAACGGGAAAGCCGAAATCTGTTTCAGGAGATAAAAACTATTTTTAAAGTTGCAGGGGTTTATAAAAAAGAAAAACCTCATCTGGTGCATCATGTGGCTGCAAAACCGATATTGTATGGATCTATTGCTGCCAGAGTTGCAAGTATCCCCCTGTATGTGAATGCTTTTGCAGGTCTTGGATTTGTCTTCCTGCAAAAAAGAGAGTTAAAATCAACTCTGGTTCGATGGATTTTTATTCTGGCATACCGATTTATTTTCCATTCAAAGGCAGCTTATGCCATCTTTCAAAATCCTGAAGATAAATGCCTGTTTGAATCATTGAAGATAGTGAAGAAGAATAGATCGATTCTGATTCGAGGCTCTGGTGTCGATATATCGCACTACAGATTTTTTAAAGAACCTGAAGGCAGGGTAACCATTCTTCTGGGTGCGAGAATGCTTTGGGACAAGGGGATCGGCGAACTGATTCAAGCAGTGAAAATCCTTCAGGAGAAAAAAATAATCTTCCGAGTGCTCCTGGCCGGTATCCCTGATCCTGCCAATCCGAATTCAGTTGATGGACAGACACTTCAAAAATGGCATAATCAGGGGATTATTGAGTGGATCGGTTATCAGGAGGATATGGCCGAGGTATTGTCCCGGGTACATATTGCAACACTTCCTTCATACGGGGAAGGGGTTCCTAAATTTTTGATTGAAGCAGCCGCATGTGGACGTCCCATTGTCACAACAGATGTTCCAGGATGCAGAGAAATTGTTCACCATAATAAAAATGGCATACTTGTACCGGTCAGAAACTATTATGCTCTTGCCGATTCTTTATTAAAGCTGATAAAAGATTCTGAGCTCAGGGAAAAAATGGGGGCCTGTGGCAGAGCCATGGTCATCAAATCGTTTTCTGAGAAAATAGTGGCTGAGAAAACCAAGGCCTTTTATAAAACAATATGGAATAAAAAAATATGGAGATGATACATATTTTTTATTGTTTGAATGGTATTGTTTTTGTATTTTTGTTATATGCGGTTAGCAGTATAATTTTTATTGGTTTATCCAATACAATTCGGAAAAAGGTTTAAAGTTCAATGAAAATTAGAATATCCAGAAATTTATACATCATTTTGGCAATAGATGTCATTCTTTTGTTGTTTTCTTTTTATGTGGCTCATTTGATTCGATTTGATTTTATGATTCCTGAATGGGCCATGGAGAAATTTTACAATATGCTGCCCTATGTCTTGTTGGCAAAAATATTTAGTTTTTATTTTTTTGATCTATATAGAGGCATGTGGCGATATACCAGCTTGAATGATTTATTGAATGTTGTAAAAGCATCAACAATAGCCGAGTTAATTGTTATTGTCATTGTTTTATATGTGAATCGATTTGAAGATGTTTCAAGATCTGTATTTATTATTGATTGGTGTCTGACGCTGATTTTTATTGCTGCGTTAAGAGTTGTGACGCGATTGGCTTTTGAGCAGTTTACCGAAAATGTAAGTTTTCAGGATTTAAAAGAAGCAATCTTGAATATATTTAAACTCAGATCAAGATCTAGCAAGGGAGTCATTATCATTGGTGCCGGGGATTGTGGAGAGAAGATCTGTCGTGAAATCCGTGAAGACGCTTCACTCAACTATCACGTAGAAGGCTTTTTGGATGATGATCTTTCAAAAATCGGAAGGAAAATACACGGTATATCTGTTCTGGATAAAATTGATGGCCTATCTCATGCAGTCAAGTCGACGGAAGCAATGGAGGCTATCATTGCCATCCCTTCGCTGAAGGTCGAAAAGATGAGACAGATTGTAAATATTTGTAGAGAAGCAGATATTGTCTTTAAAACCGTTCCAAGCATAGGAGAGCTGATAAACGGCAAAGTCACAATAAATTTGATAAGAGATGTTGAATACAGGGATCTTTTAGGACGGGAGCCGGTTAATCTTGAAAAGGAGAAGATTGGTCGTTATCTGGGAAAAAAGAAAGTCCTTGTAACAGGCGGCGGCGGTTCCATCGGTCGGGAATTGTGCAAACAAATATGTAAATTTCATCCTGAAAAAATAATCCTTTTTGAAAGGGCAGAAACCCCATTATATGAGATTGACCTGGAACTGAGAAAAGATTTTTCTCATATTGAAATACTTCCTATTCTAGGAGATATCCAGAATAAAGATGAAATTGAATCAATCTTTAAAAAATATGAGCCAGATATTATCTTTCATGCTGCAGCATATAAACATGTTCCCATGTTAGAGCAGCATCCCTGGAAGGCTGTGGAGAACAACATTATCGGGACAGAAAATCTTGTTGATATTGCCCTGCGATTTCAAAGTGAGAAATTTGTGCTGATCTCAACGGACAAAGCCGTGAATCCAGCAAATGTTATGGGTGCCAGTAAACGAATTGCAGAAATGATCCTTCAACATACTAGTTTGAAAAAAGATTTAAAAACAAGTTTCATAACTGTGCGGTTTGGAAATGTGATTGGGAGTGCCGGCAGTGTTATTCCTCTTTTTAAGAAGCAGATTAAGCAGGGGGGCCCTGTGACTGTAACCCATCCAGATATAATTCGTTATTTTATGCTCATTCCTGAGGCCTGCCAGCTTATTCTTCAAGCAGGTGCAATGGGAAAAGGCGGTGAAATCTATGTGCTTGAAATGGGGAAGCCTGTAAATATCAGTGATATGGCTAAGGATTTGATTCGGTTCTCTGGCTTTGAACCGGATGGTGATATTAAAATCAAATATATCGGGCTTCGACCGGGTGAAAAACTCTATGAAGAGCTTATCACCGAAGATGAATTTGTAGTCCCAACAAGCCATGCGAAAATTATGGTTCTCAATAGTGAGAATAATAACCTTGAAAAGCTGAATCTTTTTCTTAATGAATTAAAGCAATTTACTGCAGACCAGCAGGACAAAGAAGAAATAAAACGTATGTTGAAAAAAATAGTGCCAGAGTATCAACAAAACGACTCATAGCAGTTTTATTAAAAAATCTTTAAATTTCCTGTATTTTTTTTCAAAATTAAGGGTTTACCCTAATTGCAAATCCCAATTTATTTATATATAGTCCTATCCATTGTATTGAATCTCTTCTCTATGAAAATTTATGTTCTCTGCGTAGCTTTCTAAGTTTTTAAAATTTTGTACCGCCCCAGGAAAGATCCTGGGAATCAGGGGGCGCTTTTTAACAAATTTAAATGAGGAGTTAAAAATGAAAAAAATAAACACGTTTTCTATTGTATTATTGGTCAGTT
>JAHJDU010000049.1 GCA_018812385.1 Pseudomonadota bacterium | reverse complement strand
GTTTTTGCATCTGCTTTTTTGCGATCCCACAAAAACCCAAGACCCACATCCAGAAGATTGGTCCTCTGTTCAGATTCCTGGCCAAGAATAATATGGCATTTTTCCATACGAAGCACATTCTGGGCTTCAACACCAAAATTCTGGATATTGAATTCTTTTCCAGCTTCCTTGAGCATTAGCCAGACAGCCTTCATATACGAAGACGGCACATGCAATTCATAGGAAAGCTCACCCACAAAACCCAGGCGCATGGCTCTTACAGGAATAGTATCACTTATTTTAAACTCTTTGTATTCAGAATACCCAAAAGCCTCATTTGAAATGTCAATGTCCACAATTTTTTCAAGCACCTTCCTGGCATTGGGCCCTGAAAGATTGATCACACCCAGGGAATCCGTAAGATTTACCATGGCAAAATTCCACCCATCATACCTGGTATGGTATCTGATCCATTCAACGGTCTGTCCTGCACGACCGCTTGAAGTGGTAAAATAATAGTCATTTTCTCCCTGTTTGATGACAACCCCATCATCAATTACGCAGCCGTCGTCATTGCACATGGCTGAGTATTTGATCCGGCCTTGTTTTACCCTGGACATATCTGAGACAAAAACCCGCTGGAGTGCTTTTAATGCATCCGGCCCATAAATCCTGAACTTACCAAGGGTTGATCCATCCAGCATTCCCACGTTGGATCTGACATTTTCAATCTCTTTTTTACAGGATAAATCATTTGAAAAATAACGGGCCCGCTGCCATACGCCGATATTTCTGAAAATCCCGCCGTCTTTTCTCTGCATCTCATCCATGGGCGTTATTTTGAACATCTTGTGATTGACCCCGGCATAGGTAGAGATCAGTGTGGGAACAAGGGGCGGCCTGACATTGGTGGGTCTGATGGAAATATCGGGCAAAGTCTGATATTTAGCCACATACAAGGGCAGGTTATGGCCGGGGATACCGCCCTGGCCTGGCCCTAATCCCGTGGCTGTAAACCGCTTGATCAGTTCGGGAACGTCAAATCCTTTTTCAATGGCCTGTTTGATATTTTTAATGGTTGCATCTTCGTCAAAGCAGATAAAGCTCTTACGACCTTTCACAGGTGCTGTTACAAGCTTTGTTCCCCGATCCGGTCCTGGAAGGTTTTCCAGGGCTTTTTTCGCTTCACCTATTTCCCCAATGGAGCAATTTTCACAATCAAAGGCAGCCTTTAAACCTGCAAGCATGCCTGACGCTTCAATGGATAAGGGATCATTAAGCCCCAAAAGACGACCTGCTGCATGCATTTTATCCGGCATTTGATCCGGCAGGAAAAAACCCGTATGGTTATCATACTTAAGCGTGCCTTGCGCCACTGTAATATGACCGGTTATGGGTGTCATTCCGGCTGATGCCACAACAAGGTCACAGTCAAATGTTTTTGACACCTGGCCGTCAACACTTGCAAGGCTGACTTTCTTTACAAGTTTTCTGCCATGGGCTTTTGTGGCCACCCACCCTTTTAAGAACAAAATTTTCTTATCCTGTATTTTTTCCAGCAGAACCGGGTCCTGACCGTCTTCCCTTATATCGGCAATACAGCCAATGGTAAGCCCAAGATCGTGGAGTTCAAGGGCAGCTTCAAGTCCCAGATCATGACCTATGCTGAAAACCGCTTTTTTGCCGGGAAGCAGGCCATAGGTTTTGGCCATTCGTAAGGCACAACCGATCTGCATGACTCCGGGTCTTTCATTGTTGTCAAAAATCAAGGGTCTTTCAATACATCCGGCCGCAACAATAACACTTTTGGCTCGAATCTCAATATACCGCTCGCTAAAGACATCTTCTTTTTTCCCGATCTGGAACCCTGTGACCAGGTTGTTATTATAGGTCCCAACAGCAGATGTATGGGTAAATACCCTTATATTATCAAAGGACTCCACCTCTTTTGCGAGTTGGCCTGCCCTGTTGTGAAGGGTCTGCTCTTCTTTGTACCGGCTTGAC
The DNA here is from genome assembly GCA_018812385.1 of Pseudomonadota bacterium. Classification (GTDB taxonomy): domain Bacteria; phylum Desulfobacterota; class Desulfobacteria; order Desulfobacterales; family Desulfobacteraceae; genus Desulfobacula. The sequence goes on along the minus strand of JAHJDU010000049.1, from coordinate 161 downwards.
CTGTATTCAAAAAATCCGCCCAGCCAGGGACGCGATTCCATAAGGATGACCCGCAAGCCTTTTTGGGCAGCGCAAAGAGCAGCCATCATTCCGGCAGGTCCGCCACCGATTACACAGACATCTGTATTCAGAAAAATCTCATCAAATTTTCCAGGCATCTC
>JAHJDU010000538.1 GCA_018812385.1 Pseudomonadota bacterium | reverse complement strand
GGCCAACAAAAATTCTATAGCTTTGCCTTGTCTTTCATTTAAACCATACTTTTGTACCAGAACATCTCTACGAATCACCTGCTCCCCGCGTTCCTTAACCTCAACCATCTGAATTTGAAGACCGGTAATGAAGTATTCGAGCCATCCGGTCATATCCATGTCGTTTTCACGAACGCTTTGGATTTTTTTATAGAAGGTGGGTCTGTCACGATCATAATATTCACTGATGGTGAACAGACGTTTGAAATCATATCCGGCCTTGTAAAGACAGAGGGTTGATAATAGCCTTGAAGTCCGTCCATTACCATCAAGAAACGGGTGAATATGGACCAGTTGGAACTGGGCAATACCACTGATTAAAACGGGATGGATTTCAAACTTTGAATTAAGCCATTTTACCATTTCAGACATCATGATGGGAATTTCAAAAGCTGATGGCGGTGTATAAATCACCTCTCCTGTTATAGAATTGGCCACATAATTCTGAATGCGCCTATATTCTCCGGGTGCAGCTTTTCCACCACGAACGCCCTCTACCAGCTTTCGATGAATCTCTCGAATCATTCCTTCGGTAATGGGATCTCCGCTATCCAGGCATTCGGATACAAATTCAAAGGCAGACCTGTAATTCAATAGCTCTCTGGTATCATCCGGATCGGCCTCAGGTACAGATTCTCCTTTCCATAAGCGTTGGGCCTGATCCAGGGTCAACCGCGTCCCTTCGATGTGGGTTGTATGATGGGCCTCTTTAATAAGGGCTTGATTTCCCATATCCCTTACCCAGTCATCGGATAGCCTTGCAGCTTCAAGAAATCCACGCGCCCGTTCAATCTGGGTGATAGCCGATGTCATTCGGTTGGTTATGGTAAATCTGGGGTTGAATCCTGTCATGAATTACCTCCATCGATTATGGCACCTGCGTCCTTTAGGATGGCAATGATTTCCGGTTTTAGTTTTCCTGGTATCTTAGTTGGAAGATCAGTCATTGAGCTGTCCCTTATTTTTCATATCTTCACAAAATAAATTAAATTGTGTTCGAGCTAACTTCGAAGGTGAAGTTTTAGCGTTCTCCCAGCGATTCACAGTTGCGAAGCTGACTCCCAAAGCATGTGCGAGGTCTTCCTGGCTTATTCCAAGCTGTTTGCGCACTTCTCGAACTAATTCTGGGAACTTTTCAGACTCCTTGGTCATGACTCCGCCTTATTCATTCGTGTTTGAAAATTAATTAATGATTATAATATCTGCTATAACATATGCAAAAAAAATATCAAATATTTTTTTTAAAAATCAAAATATAACAACTTGTCAATTATATCCATAGGTCACTTAATATTCAGCTCACAAGCGTGCCTGCGTGTAACTGTTTGTTGACAGGTCCTGGGTAGTGGAATTGAAAATTCATTTTAATGCTTTTATAGGTAAAAATCAAAGTATGATAAATGGAGGTTGAAACTTAATTTTATTGAAGAAGTCTGGGTAAGGCAAAATAAGCATTTTAAAACATCGTTTTTAAGTATATTTTTTTATCTGTGATTGCCCTGCCTGCCACGGAACCCTGTCTTTTGTTATTTTTTCAATTCTCATCCAGGGCGGTCCCCCAGTCGTAACGGCGCTTGACATATTTAAGGATCATGGATGTATGAGTCCTGATAACCCCGTCAATCTTATAAATTTTATTGAAAATCAAGTCATTGAGTTCATCTGTGGACTGGCACACAAACTCGGTATATATGTCTGATTCGCCCGTGGCAAGCACGATAAAGCAGATGGGGTTGAGTTTTTCCAGTTCCCGGGTCACCTGATCAATCTTTTTGATATCCACATCGATTTTTATATATCCCACGGTTTCAAATCCCAGTTTCAAGGGATTACTGACAGCCACAATCTGAATATATTCTTCTTCAATGAGGCGGTTTAAACGGGTTCTGACCGTGGCTTCGGATATGCCGAGATCTTTGGCTATCTGGGTATTTGGAATCCGGCCGTCTTGCTGAAGCAATTTGATAATTTCCCGGTCAGTGACGTCGATAATGCGGTTTTTTCCTCCATTTTTCTGGCTGGACATATATCCTCTTTTAAATATGGGTTGTTAATCGAATTAAAATAATTTTATTATTATTTTTATCAGCATTCGATTAATATGTCCATAAAAATTATATATATCGAATATTTTTTAACAATAATATTGACAGGCCATGCTTTTTCCGCTATTTAGATTCACACTGATTTAATTAATTATTGGGATTATTTGACAGATGGATCAAATGGTTAAAGATCACGAATCGGCTATTACAGGATTTTTATACTTGGATTAAGAAAAGGAAAAAACAACAATGACATTACCAATCATGAAAAATTATATCAATGGCGAGTGGGTGGAATCAAACGGAACAATTATGGGAGATGTGACAAATCCTGCCACAGGAAAGAAGATTGCCCAGGTTGTTTTTGGTACAAAAGACGATGTTGAAAAAGCCGTCCAGGCAGCCCGGAAAGCCTTTATACAATGGCGGAAAACACCGCCTTTGACGCGGGCCCGCTATATCTTCAGAATAAAGGATGCCTTTGAGGAAAATTTTGAGGAAATTGCACAGACCCTGACCATGGAAAATGGAAAAATCATTGATGAGGCACTTAATGCTGCTGTTTGTGAATTAAAGAATGTGGTGCAAAACCCGATATTTATTGAGAGTAAGAGGCTTGGTCCAAAG
>JAHJDU010000537.1 GCA_018812385.1 Pseudomonadota bacterium | reverse complement strand
TATTTATGTTGCCAGTCGACCCAGGGCTTGAAGGCGAGAGCTATTGGCAATAGTGTCCAGATTTTTCTGGGACCAAAAAGCATTCCGGACGATTCCCTGTATTTTTATTTTTTCATGATAAAATTATGGAAAAAGTTAAACTATAATTCCATCCATCGTCAAAAATTACGTCAAAAATTATAGGGTCACTGAGAAAATGCTTGTAATTTAGTCCCGGGCATCAATATAAAAAAATAACGAACATTCGTTCATTTTTTATTGACTTTGCTTTTTTAACTGCCTAATAATAACGACCATATTATATCAATATAAGGAAATTTAAAATATTTATGTGAGACTTATGGAAACAAAGGTTAACCGGCAAATTCAAAACTTAGGTTAAAGGAGATAGTAGTGGATTTTACGATTTCAGAAAAGATTCAAACCATTGTGGCAATGATAAATGAGTTTGTGGAAAAAGAACTCATCCCCCTTGAACCAGAATTTCTGGCAAAGGATTTTAAAGACCTGCTGCCTGTACTCAGGGAAAAACAGGCCATGGTCAAAAAAATGGAGCTGTGGGCACCCAACTTCCCGGTTGAATGCGGGGGAATGGGGCTTTCCCTGCTTGAGCACGGTCTTGTGTCCGAAGCGTTGGGCCGGACCCCTTTAGGTCATTATGTGTTCTGGTGCCAGGCACCGGATGCCGGCAATGTTGAAATCCTGCACCTCCATGGAACCCGGGAACAAAAACAACGCTATCTCAATCCCCTGGTGCGGGGAGATATCCGGTCCTGTTTTGCCATGACCGAGGTGGATATGCCCGGGTCCAATCCCGTCATGCTGGAAACCACAGCAGTAAAGGACGGGGATGATTATGTCATCAATGGTCACAAATGGTATACCACGGCAGCGGACGGGGCAGATTTTGCCATTGTCATGGCAGTCACCAATCCGGAAGCATCCACGTATCTTCAGGCCAGCATGATCCTCGTTCCCACTGTTACCAAAGGGTTTAACCGGGTCAGGAATATTCCGGTCATGGGACATGAAGGCAGTGATTATTCAAGCCATGCGGAAATTCTGTTTGAATCCTGCCGGGTGCCGCAGAAAAATCTGCTGGGACCTGAAGGCCAGGGCTTTGTCATTGCCCAGGATCGGCTGGGACCGGGTAGAATTCACCATTGCATGCGGTGGCTGGGCATCTGCCAGAGGGCCTTTGATCTTCTGTGCAAACGGGCCGGGGAAAGGGTGATTTCTCCTTCAGGCAAAACTCTTGGCAGTACACAGACTGTTCAAAACTGGATTGCAGAATCTGCTTCCGAGCTTCAGGCAGCAAGGCTTTTAACCCTTAATTCAGCCTGGCAGATTGATAATATCGGTGCGGCCCGGGCACGGGATTCCATTTCCATGATCAAGTTTGTGGTGGCCAACACCATGAACAAAATTGTGGACCGGGCTCTCCAGGCCCATGGGGGACTGGGAATGACCGACGACACCATCCTGGCCTATTTTTACCGCCATGAGCGGGCTGCAAGAATTTATGACGGGGCAGATGAGGTTCATAAAACATCACTGGCAAAACGGATATTAAAAACATATAAGAAAGCAAAATAATTTTCTCAGGAAATCTTGATGGAGTTTAAAGAGTTTACAAAAATATACGAGGTCTCAAACCAGGATATTTCCAGGGAGGTGTATCGTAACAATCAGAACACCATAAGGATTAAAAAGGAAATAACGGCTGTCAATAATCTGGAAAAAATTTTTAATGCTGTGTTTTATATTTCCTATAAAAAGGGCTTTCAGGCCATGAGCATGAGGGATTTAAGTCAAAAGACCGGCATGAGCCTGGGGTCGTTATATGCCTATTTTAAAGGCAAAAATGACCTTCTCGGGATTATACAGACCCAGGGGTGGGCAATTATTAAAAAAGACATTGAACAGGTCTCAAAGAGCCATGAAGCGCCTTTGGAAAAGCTGAAAGCCGTTATAAAAGCCCACATTTTCCTGTCGGAATTATTCCGGCCCTGGTTTTTCTTCACCTTTATGGAAGCCCGGAATATTGCTGCGGTCAAATCCATGGAAGATCATACACAGAAAATACTCACGGATATTCTTGTGGCAGGAGAAAAACAAGATGTTTTCAAACCCGGAAATCATCATCTGACGGCCAGTATCATAAAGGCCATGCAGCAGGAATGGTATTTGAAACAATGGAAATATAAAAAATTAAATGTATCCGTGGATCAGTTTGCAGATCATCTGGTGGGTATGGTAGAAGCCTTCTGCCTTGTATAGCAATCCATGAAAACAGGAAAGGAAAAAATCATGCAGGCAACAGACAAAGCCGGGGCAATCAGGCCTGGGGAGGAAATTGATCCCAACGCGGTAAAAGCCTTTTTACAGGAAAATATAGACGGCCTGACTGGTGATATGACCATTTCCCAGTTTCCCAGCGGGTTTTCCAATCTTACCTATTTGATTGATATGGGAGGCCGAAAGATGGTATTGCGACGTCCCCCCATAGGTGCAAGGGTGAAGGCAGGTCATGATATGGGGAGGGAATACAAGATCCTTCAAGCCCTGTATCCCGTATTCCCTTACTGCCCGAAACCACTGGCATTTACAGAGAATACCGCCATCATCGGAAGCCCCTTTTTTGTCATGGAAAAATTATCCGGCATCATCCTTCGAAAAGATCTTCCCAAAGGACTTTCCTTTTCAAGGGAACAGGCAGAAAACCTGTGCAGGGCACTCACAAATCTTCAGGCAGATATCCATACCATTGATGTAAAAAAGGCCGGTCTTGATTTTATTGGAAAACCAGCCGGTTATGTTCAACGTCAGGTGGAAGGATGGAGCAACCGGTACCGAAAGGCAAGGACAGAGGATGCACCGGACTGTGAATCCATCATGGCCTGGCTCAAGGATAAAATGCCAGAGGACACGGAGCATCCCACCATTGTGCACAATGATTACAAGCTGGACAATGTTGTTCTGGATCCTGGCAGGCCTGAAAAAATAATCGGTGTTTTGGACTGGGAAATGGCAACCTATGGTGATCCCTTGATGGATCTGGGCAACTCTCTTGCCTATTGGGTGGAAAAAAATGATCCAGATGATATGCAGATGATCAGAAGTATGCCCACCAACATGGCAGGTGCCCTGACACGGCAGGAAATACTGAATTATTATGAAAAACGAACAGGCAGGAGTACGCAGCAGTTTGATTTTTATTATTGCTTTGGCCTGTTCCGGCTGGCCGTCATTGCCCAGCAGATTTATTACCGCTTTTTTCACAAAATTACGAACAACAAGAGGTTTGCCATGTTGATTTTTGCTGTCATCGGCCTTGAAAAAACAGCTCTCAAGGTCATTGAATCATCTGATTTGTAATTTTTTTAATTAATATTTCAATTTAAAAAATGGAGAACAATACGTATGAAAGAGTTTGATCTGGAAGGAAAAATTGCGGTTATCACAGGCGCCAGCAGGGGAATCGGTCTGGCCATTGCACAGAAACTTGCCCAGCATGGAGCACAATGCATTCTGGTGAGCCGGAAGGCTGAAAGCCTGGAAGCAGCCGCCGCCGGGATCAGGGAAAAGGGGCATAGCGCAGAGGCCATGGCCTGTCATATGGGTCACCCGGACCAGATCAAGGCCATGTATGAAAAAATAATGGAAAAATACGGGGCCGTGGATATCCTTGTGAATAATGCTGCCACCAATCCCCATTTCGGTGAAATGCTCACAGCAGATGAAGGGATCTGGGACAAGACCCTGGATGTAAACCTGAAAGGCCCTTTTTTCATGATCAAATATGCGGTTCCCCTGATGAAAGGCAAAGGTGCCATTGTTAATGTATCCTCTGTAAATGCCATAAAGCCGGGGTTGTTCCAGGGAGTATACTCAGCCACCAAGGCGGCACTGCTGAACATGACCCAGACCCTGGCAAGGGAACTTGCCCCAAAGGGAATTCGGGTCAATGCGCTTTTACCCGGGCTTACAGATACTCAGTTTGCCAGTGCCATCATTTCTTCTGAAGAGATCTGCAAGTATGCTGTGGATCAGATTCCCATGGGTCGCTATGCAAAGCCCGAAGAAATGGCCGGAGCCGTGCTTTATCTGGTTTCTGATGCGGCTTCCTTTACCACTGGTGCAAGCCTAATCTGTGACGGCGGCATGCTCGTATAATTCCCATAAAATTGAAAAGGTATTGATAGGGGAGAACTTATAAATTCCCCTTTAATCCGATGTCTTGGGCCACAGGCTGCATTCCCAATATGACTTGTGTAATCAATTCGGCAAGATCCATATTCAGAAATTCGGCACCATTCAGGATCACCTGTCTGTCAACTCCTGCGGCAAAACTCTTGTCTTTAAACTTTTTTTTCACGGATTTTGCCTTGATATCAAGAATACTTTTTGACGGCCTGACAATGGCTGCACTTGCCACAAGGCCTGTGAGTTCATCAATGGCATAGAGTGTCTTTTCAAGATTGGTTTCAGGTTTCACATCCGTGCAAATTCCCCAACCATGACTGATAACAGCCCGAATATAATCCTCAGGCCAATTGTTTTCTTTGAACAATTCAACACATTTATGGCAATGTTCTTCAGGAAATCTCTCATAATCAAGGTCATGCACCAATCCTATGACCCGCCATTTTTCTTCGTCTTCATTAAACCTGCGGGCAAAATGGCACATGACAGCTTCAACACAAAGAGCATGGCGGATTAATCCTTGTTTTTGATTATATTTTTTTAATAATGCGAATGCATCTTCTCTGGTGGGAATGTAGGTATCCATGACAAATCCTTTAATTATAGGGAAAACAAGATTAATTGATAAAGCCTTTATTAATCATTTACAATAATAATCCGGCATTCTTTTAAAAAACTGTGGCGTTCCGTTGTTTTTTCCAACAGGCTGTAATCCGACATGCTGATAACAATAACGGTATTGGGTTTGCCTTCTTTACGCAGTCCCTTGAAAATCAGTGGATGGTTGCCGATCCTTTTGTCCTTTAAAGCCTGATCCATGCTGCTAAGATATTTGCATACCCCGTTTTGAACGGCAAAGTCTCTGCTGATAAAAGCAGAAGAATATATAGCATGACCCTGTTCGCTGACAATAACAGGATTAAGCACAGGTTCCACCCCCAGCCCCGTTGCATCAATGATCAAACCCGAGTAGAGAGGTTCCCCGATGATTGCAACATTTTTTTCTTGACGTATTTCCGGATTGATTTTAGGTATCTGTCGGATTTCTTCCGGCAATACCAATTGTAAAAATCCTCCAAACATACTGGTTTCAATCATAATTTCCACGGCAAGAGCCGAGGTATAATATTGCTTTGAAATGACGGCATCCCTTGCAGTTTTTTCTATACCCGCTAAAATGATATCATTTTTAGATGCATAAGCCTCAACGCTTAATGACGGGTTAATTTTTATTTGTTTTAAAATTTCTATGAGCTGCCGATTTGCATCTGCCCTGGCCAATCCGGGAACCAACTCATGGGAGGTTTCATTGTTATCTTTGGGAGATGCTTTACCAATGGCTGAAATATTTCCCGTAGTCCAGTTTACAGCTCCATTTTTAAATTGGGTAATGGAATGATAACCCCTGGTTTGATCCTGACTTGCCAGGCAAAGGCAGTCCATAAAAAGAAAGGATAGGACAATGACGGGGCCATATACCTGCCATTTTTTATTTTGTTTCATCTTCTTTTCACCGGACTAATTTTTCAAAAAGTTAAATTCAATGAAATTTGCTATCTGATTTATATCTTCAAGCCCAAATATCGGCACGTCCGGTTTATAATCTGAATCTGTAACAAAGGCGATCAAATTTTCATCTTTCATACAAAGGGGTTCTTTGTGCACACTTTGAGTCCTGAAAACTTCGATTTTAGGAAGGTCTTGTTTTTTAAATCCTTCTGCTAAAATAATATCCATATCAGACAGATACGATTGCATTTTTTCAATATAACTTGTCTGATCATCTTTAACCATGGCAATTTTATTTTCAGTGATAACAAGGGTGGCCACGGCTCCGGCTTGCCTGTGACGCCAGCTGTCTTTTCCTTCTTTGTCCATTTCAAATCCGTCATGGGCATGCTTTACAGATCCTATTTTGTATCCTTTGTCCGTCAAAAGGGCAATCACTTTTTCCAGAAGAGTGGTTTTTCCAGAGTTGGATTTTCCCACAATGGTAATGATTCTTGTTTTCATACAGATGGTTTTTTTTAGCCTCATATTAAATTTTGCATAAAAATAGTGTTCAAACCAAAGAAAGTCAAGTCAAGGAAAAAATCAAGCAGAGCAATCAGCCATGATCCATAATGCTCCAGTAAGGCAATCACCCTTCCACTGGAAGGTATAGCAAGTTCGTAAATGCTTTTAGCAAAATAATCTTCATTGACTGTATTTTACCCCCTTGTTATATATTCATTGGTACTGCCCAGGCTTAATTTAATTTTGAATTTATAAAGGATAGCCATATGATCAATGAGATGGAAGTAAGACTGCTCAGCTTTATCAATAAGGATGAACTGGTTTGTTTGACCCAGGATTTGATCAGGATTGATTCAGTGATTCGTCCAACGACAGGGAATACAGAAGCCGGGGTCGTCCGGTTTATTGCTGACTGGATTCGGAAAGAACTGGGTGTCGAACCGCTGATTGAAGAGGTGGTTCTCAAAAGAGAGAACATTATTGTCACAATTGATTCTGGCCAACCAGGACCCTGTCTTATGTTTGAAGGTCACACGGATGTGGTTTCCGAGGGCAATCCAGATCTCTGGCAGCATGATCCTTTTGAAGGAAAGATCGAAGACGGAAAAATTTACGGCAGGGGATCATGCGATATGAAGGCTGGGCTGGCCGTTAATTTGCTGACGGTCAAGGCAATGCTCAAATCCGGGGTTGAATACAAAGGCAGGATGCGGCTGGGTCTGGTGTGCGATGAAGAGGACATGATGCTGGGAATTCAGGATTATATCAAAAAAGGACACGCTGATGATGTGGATGCCTGTCTGGTGCCGGAACCCGAGGAGAATCAGCTCTGCTTAAGTATGAAAGGGGCTTTGCGAGCCATAGTCAAAGTTAAAGGGAAAATGGCCCATGGGGCTATGCCGCTGACCGGGATTAATACCAGTATTCGCATGGCAAGGATCATTCTGGCTTTTGAGACGTTTGAAAAAGCGGAAATGGAGCGTTGCGGCAAGGACGAGTTTTTGGGGTGGCCATCCGTGACGTTTACTGTGGTGCAGTCGCCTCCGCCGGGCGAGCCGACACAGCTGAATGTCATGCCGGCAGAATCCATGGCATATGTGGATATCCGGACCATTCCAGGCCAGAATCATGAACAGGTCAAGGGGCAGCTGCAGGAGATCCTGAACAGGTTGGCTGCAGATGATCCTGATTTTCATGCGCAAATTGAGTTTATCGCTGATAAGCCCGTGGTCAGCATGGAAAAAGACGAACCCATCGTCATGATTGCAGCAGAGGCGTACACAGATATCACTGGCAAGGAGCCTGTTTATAATGGAGTTCCCGGAGCCACTGATGGAACTTTTTTAAGGTATTTAAAGGGTATTCCATGTCTTGTCAATGGCCCAGGACCCAGGCATGTGCCACACCAGACGGATGAATACGTGGAGATCGAAGAAATGTTTGAATCTCTGCAGATCTATCTGCTGTCAACTCTTCGTTTTTTAAACCGGCCAGCCAGTGAGTAATCTCCATTTGCGATTTTTACTCAGCATTGAAACAGGCCACAAGTTGCCCCTCATTCTCAAGCAGCGCTGGTGCATTATCAGCACAGGTCTTTGTTGCCTTATTACATCTGTCGAGAAAGGAACAACTCTTATCGGTTTTTTCAAATAATGGAATGACGGGCTTATTTTTTTGTTTTTTATTCAGCGGATTCACGTCCAGAACAGCCAGTAAGAGGGTCTGGGTGTAAGGATGAAGGGGACGTTGAAATAATGCTTTTGTAGTTCCCTGCTCCACAATTTGTCCCATGTATATCACGGCAACCTGGTCTGTTACATATTCAACCACACTCAAATCGTGACTGATAAACATATAGGTAAGGTTATATTTTTCCTGGAGGTCCATCATTAAATTCAATACCTGGGCCTGAACGGATACATCCAGGGCTGACACGGACTCGTCCGCCACAATCAATGAGGGACGGGTAATCAAAGCCCTGGCAATGGCAATCCGCTGGCGTTGCCCCCCGGAAAATTCATGGGGAAATTTGTCCGTATCAGTGGCATTCAAACCAACCTCAGACAGTATCTGGGCGACGTACTCTTTTTTCTGGGCAAATGAAAGCTTTTCTTTTAAGGTATCCAGCGGTTCTGCAACTATTCCCAGAATATTTTTTCTAGGGTTCAATGAGCCGTAAGGATCCTGGAAAACCATTTGAAAATTCCGTCTCAAATGTTTCAGCTCTGCAGCAGGCATGTTAAATAAATCCTGACCGTCAAAGAAAACAGTCCCTGAAGTTGGTTCATCAAGAGCCATGACGATTCTGGCCAGGGTTGATTTTCCGCAACCAGATTCTCCCACAATGCCAAAATTGGTTCCATGATGCAGTTCCAGGTTAATACCATGCAGCGCACGAAAAACCGGGGCCTTTTGGAACAGGTATTTTTTGGGAAGTTGATAGTCCTTGTACACGTCTTTAATTTTAACCAATGGCTGTTTCATTTTTTATCTTCTCTGGTCAGCTGGTGATAACACCACACCTGGTGATGATCAGACACCCTTGTGGCCATTGGTTCTTTATCTTTGCATATTGTGGAAGTCCTTGAGCAGCGATCAGCAAAATTACATCCCCTGGGTCTTAGATGCAGTTCCGGTACCTGCCCGGGAATACTGTTGAGCCTTTTTCTACCAGGGAGTGCTGAAGAACCAACATGGGGAATGGCGGAAAAAAGACCATAGGTATAAGGATGCGACATATTCTGGAATACATCCATAGTGCTTCCCATTTCAACAATGTTACCCGTATACATGACCATCACATTTTCTGCTGTCTGGGCGATAACGCCAAGATCATGGCTGATAATTATCAAGGCCATGCCCGATGAATCAGCCAGTCCCTGTATTAAATCAAGAATTTGTTCTTGAACGGTTACATCCAGTGCCGTTGTCGGCTCATCAGCTATAAGTATTTCGGGATTACAGGCAATTGCCATGGCAATCATTACTCTCTGGCGCTGACCACCGGAAAGCTGGTGGGGATAAAGGTTCAGGGGGAATCTGTTGACGGGAAGTCCTACCTTATCCATCAGCTCGGTAACCCGTTCAATGGTCTGTTTCCGGTTCAGTTTCAGGTGCAGATATATGCTTTCGGAAATCTGGGCGCCAATCTGTTTCACCGGGTTTAAAGCTGTCATGGGTTCCTGAAATATCATCCCGATCCGGTTGCCCCGGATACTGCATATCTTATTGGAATTCAATTTTAAAATATCCTGGCCCTCCAGGATAATTTTTCCTTTGGTTTGGGAATCAGGTGGTAAAAGAGACATCAGTGCCAGGGCCGCAATTGATTTTCCGCAACCTGATTCACCCACAATCCCCAGCTTTTCACCGGCATTCATGGAAAAATTAATATGGCTGATGACTTCCTGGGGGCCATGGGCAGTATTCAATGTTACACAAAGGTCTTGTACCTGCAATAAAGTCACTTTCTTACCTGCTTCTTCTTAATTTAGGGTCAAGAACATCCCGCAAGCCATCTCCAAACAGATTCAGTCCCATAACTGTTAATGCAATGGCTACCCCGGGATAGATAGCCAATTGGGGTGCAAAATGCATAAAAGTCTGGGCTTCATTGAGCATTTTCCCCCAACTCGGCATGGGCGGCTGGGTACCCAGTCCCAGATAACTTAAGCCCGCCTCTGCCAGGATGCCCAGGGCAAACTGAATGGTGGCCTGGACAATGAGCATGCTTGAGATATTCGGCAGAATATGCTCCAGGGATATTTTAAACGGACCTTTTCCAGCACTTCTGGCAGCCAGAATAAATTCCCGCTTCCAGATGCTTAATGCAGCTCCACGTGCCACCCTGGCAAAAACCGGCACGTTAAATATGCCAATAGCAATAATGGAGTTGACGGATCCAGGACCGAGAATCGCTGTAATCATAATGGCGGAAATGAGTGATGGAAAAGCAAAGGTTAAATCGTTGAACCGCATGATCAATTCATCAATCCAGCCCCGTTTGGCCGCGGCGGTCAACCCCAGGGGAACCCCGATGCCGATGCCGATGCCGATGGCAACAAAGGCGACAATCACCGAATTTCGGGCCCCCTTGATGAGCATGGACAAGATATC
>JAHJDU010000536.1 GCA_018812385.1 Pseudomonadota bacterium | reverse complement strand
ATGTTTTTTGACAAGATTTATCAGTCGATGTTTATTCTTGCTCATCAATATCCTTGCTTTTAACTATAGGTCTTTAAGTGGAGCCAATGTGCGGATTCGAACCGCAGGCCTGCTCATTACGAGTGAGCTGCTCTGCCACCTGAGCTACATTGGCTTGCCTTGAAAATACTATGTTTCATGGAAATATTCAAGTGCCAGCTGGCAGGAAAATCAAAAAAATTATTTAAGGCATCAGTATTCATTTTGATTTTCAGCGATACATACAGAAGTGTTAAACACTGTTTGTATCGCAAATCGGCTTTTTTGCTTGACAACCTTTACGCTAGAAAATAAATAGTAGTATAGATTGTTTCATCAGATCGTTGAGCATAAAAGGATTGTCTTCCATGGATATGAAAAGAGATTATTATGAGGATGTACAGCTTTTAACATCTCCGTCTGTTATCTTCTGGTTTTTAGTTTTAATCGGATCTCTTTATTTATTCCCTTTATTTGTAGATAATTATTATATCTATGTGGCCAATTATATTGCCATTAATATAATTGTTGCTGCAGGCTTAAATCTTCTGGTGGGATATACAGGGCAGATCTCCCTTGGTCATGCCGGGTTTTTTGCCATTGGTGCCTATGGAACTGTTGTCCTGATGGTAAAGGCAGGATTCCCATTTCTTCTGGCCCTGCCATGTGCTGCTTTTATTGCAGGCTGTTTCGGGTTCCTGCTGGGCCTGCCTGCGCTTCGCCTTGACGGGCCCTATCTTGCCATAGCCACACTGGGATTTGGATTGACCATTACCCAGATTATCGGGCGGATTGAACTTTTTGGTGGCAGGGAAGGTATCCATGCGCCGGACATCACCATTGGCCCCTGGATTCTGGATACGGATAAGGAGTTTTATTACCTGTTGATCACCCTGACAATTTTCCTGTTGCTTTTTATGCGGAATATGATCAAGACCAGGGTAGGCCGGGCATTTATTGCCATCCGGGATGCAGACATCGCAGCCCAGACCATGGGGGTGAATATCCTTTACTACAAAACGCTTGCCTTTGCAGTGAGTGCATTTTATGCAGGCATTGCAGGTGGTTTATATGCCTTTGTTTTAAAGTTTATTGAGCCGGAAATATTTACCCTGATGATGTCCATCATGTTTCTGGCCATGGTAGTTGTGGGAGGTCTTGGTTCCATGATGGGTGCCATTGCAGGTGCTACCCTTCTTTGCTGGCTGGATTTGAAATTGCGGAATATTCTTGATGTCCCCTATGTTGGGGAATGGCTGGAGCATCTTTCTAAAAACTGGTTTTCCATTACCGGCGTATCCAATATTCAATATATTGTATTTGGTTCTATTCTGATTGGGATCATGCTGTTTGAACCCCTTGGGCTCTATGGCATATGGATTCGAACGAAAAAATATTGGCGAACCTGGCCTTTTTAATATGGAGACCTAAATGATTGATTTGATTCAGATGATTGTCAACGGCATTGCAGTGGGAAGCTCCTATGCATTGATGGGTCTTGCCATGGTCATCATTTATAAGACATCTGAGGTACCCAACTTTGCCCAGGGTGAAATGGCCCTGATTTCATCATTTTTTGCCATGATGCTCTTAACCTCTTTTAATATGTCTGTATATCTTGCTTTCTTTTGGGCATTCGTATTCGCAGCTCTTTTGGGATGCTTTTTAGAATTTGCAATTCTTAGGCGGGCAAAGGAGCCCAATATCCTGGGGATGATCGTCATCACCATTGGTATTGAGATGGTTCTTCTAGGATTTGTGTCATGGAAATTCGGTGCAGACCAAAAATCCATGCCGTTTCCAATAAGCCCCTATGACAGCTTTATTATCGGGGATATTTTTATCAGCAAACTTGAAGTTTTGACATTGGTGGTAGCATTAATATTAATGGTCACACTCTTTTTATTTTTCAAATATTCAAAATTGGGGCTTGCCATGAAAGCCACCCAGCAAAACAGTGTAGCAGCACAGATTGTCGGGGTGAGGACCAATCGGATTATGATGATGACCTGGGGGATTTCTTCTCTTGTGGGAGCTGTGGCAGGCCTGCTGCTTTGTCCGATCATCATGCAGCCTTTTATGATGTGGGATCCCATGCTCAAGGGATTTGCTGCAGCTGTCATGGGGGGAATGACATCTTTGCCCGGGGTCGTCGTTGCTGCTTATATGCTGGGTATTATTGAAAATCTGTTTGGCGGGTATATTTCTATCGAGTTTAAGACAGTGGTTGCCTTTGTCATTATTGTGCTTGTGTTGTGTGTTAGGCCAAGCGGTCTTTTTGCCAGACATTATGTAAAAAAGGTTTAATTTTGGTTTCACTCGGGTTTTAATCAGGGAATACGTGAACGTAATATAGAACCAAATGATTGTTTAAAAAGGAGGGAATGATGAAAAAAAGATTAATGCTTGTTTTATTTGTTTCTTTGGCTTTTTTGTTGAGTTTTGTTCCAAATATTTGTGCCGAAGAAGGTGTGACAGACACGGAAATCCATCTTGGGCAATGGGGCCCTCAGACAGGCCCTGCCGCAGCCTGGGGTAATGTTGCCAGGGGTACAGGCGACTATTTTAAATGGATCAATGACAATGGTGGTATTCATGGCAGAAAAATTGTTTACCACATGTTTGACGACGGATATAATCCAGCCAAAACAAAGGCCGGGGTTAAAGAACTCCAGGAAGGCACAGGGATGTTTGCCTGGGCCTGTGGCGTGGGAACATCTCCCGGGCTTGCAGTAAAAGATTATCTGGCTAAAAAAAATATTCCCTGGGTAGGGCCTGCTGCAGGTTCCTTGCACTGGGTAGATCCTCCCCAGAAAAATCTGTTTGCCGTCTATCCGCTGTATCATGGTGAAGCCAAGGCATTGATAAAATATGCCATTGAAGAAATGGGGAAAAAACGGATTGCCATTGCTTATTTGAATGATGAATATGGAAAGAACGGGCTGCGCGGGGCTCTTGAAGAACTAAAAGCTCATGGCATGAAAGCCGTTGCTCAGGTGTCCATGGAAAATAAAGATACGGATCTTAAACCCCATGTGATGAAGCTAAGACAATCCAAGGCAGACCTGGTATTAATGTGGACAGGAGTGGGACATTCTGCAAGAATTGTCGGAACAGCCAAGGCCATGAAGTTTGAACCCCAGTTTATGAGTACCAGTACCACCTCTGACTTTCCTTTGATGATGAGTATCACAAAAGGTCTTTGGGAAGGTGTGATTACAGCTACGCTGGGTGAACTCCCTGAGTCAGACCATCCTTTGCTTAATAAATATAAAAAAGAAGTGTTTGATAAATATGCAGCCAAGGAAGAAAGATGGGGCGTTTTTTATTATGCGGGCATCGTTTTTACCGAGCCTATGATTGAGGGATTGAAAGCTACAGGACGTGATTTGACAAGGGAAAATTTTATTACGGCTATGGAAGGGATAAAAGGATTTAAAGGCATCGGCCCTGAAATCAGTTATAAACCGTTTAACAAGAATGACATGTATTCTCGTCAGGGGGGATCTGAGACATTTCTGGTTCAGTGTCTTGCCGGTGGAAAAGCTAAAAAGCTGACTGATTGGATGAGTATAAAATAATATGGAATCCTCTTTTTTCCTGGTTGACCATCTGTCTATTTCCTTTGGCGGTATAAAAGCCCTCCAGGATATCAGCTTTACCATGAACAAGGGTGAGATCTTTTCTGTGATCGGTCCCAATGGTGCGGGAAAGACCACCCTTTTCAACTGCATATCCGGGCTGTATAAACCAGATCAGGGAAATATTCAGTTTAAAGGCAATTTCATTGAAAACAAAAAACCTGATACCATTGCCAGGATGGGAATTGCCAGAACATTCCAGAATATTGAACTGTTTTCCCATATGAACACCATGGAAAATATCATGCTGGGCCGTCATATCCACATGAAAACAGGGCTTTTCAAAGGAATGTTCCTGTGGGGGAAAGGATCTTTTGCCGGGAAAGAAGAAATTTTGCATCGTGAGCGAGTGGAAGAAATTATCGAATTTCTGGAGCTTGAGAATGTGCGGGACAAGTTTGTGGGAGCTTTACCCTATGGGACCCAGAAGCTTATTGAACTTGGAAGAGCTCTTGCCCTGGAACCTGATCTGCTCCTGCTGGATGAGCCCTGTGCCGGCATGAATTCGGAAGAAAAGCAGGATATGATTTTCTGGATCAAGGATATTCAGGATGAGTTGGGGATTTCCATTTTGCTCATTGAGCATGATATGAAAATGGTCATGGATATTTCAACCAGGGTTATGGCCATTAATTTCGGAAAGCAGGTCACCCTTGGAATCCCCGAAGAGGTCCAGCAGAATAAAGAAGTCCTCAAAGCCTACATTGGGGAGGAAAACTAAATATGCCGGATCTGCTTGAAGTAAAAAATATTGAGACCTATTATGATCTGGTCTATGCTATCCGAGGTGCTTCTTTTGCCGTGGAAGAGGGAAGTATCACCACAATTCTGGGCAATAATGGGGCAGGAAAATCAACTATTTTAAAGACCATCATGGGCCAGATAAAAGATCAGCCGGATAAAGGCACCATTGAATATGACGGGGTGCCTATTCAACATAAGGATACAGATGAAATTGTCCGGAAAGGCATTGCCTATGTGCCGGAAGGCCGGGAGGTTTTTAAGGAACTCACGGTTCATGAGCATTTATTAATGGGGGCCTATCTCAGGAAAGACTCGTCAGGCATAAAAAAGGATATTAAACAGGTCTTTGAATACTTTCCTGTTTTAAAGGAAAGAACCAATCAGTGGGCAGGCACACTTTCCGGTGGAGAGCAGCAAATGCTTGCCATAGGTAGAGCTTTGATGCTCAGACCCAGACTTTTGATCCTTGATGAACCGTCTTTAGGGCTTTCTCCCATCCTGGTGAAAGAAATTTTTTCCATTATCAAGGCTATAAATTTGAAAGGGACAACCATACTTCTGGTTGAGCAGAATGCCAACATGGCCTTATCCATTTCTTCCACAGGCCTGATCCTTGAAAACGGCCGGTTTGTAATGAAAGGAAAAGCAAAGGATCTCCTGGAAGACAAGGATGTCAAAGAGTTTTATCTTGGCATAAAATCCGAGGCATCAGCTAAAGGCTACCAGCGATAGAAAAGAAAGAAAGCATGGCGATGAAAAAAACAGAATCCATATTTGAGACAATTCCCCAGGTATTTAACCATACGGTTGTTCAAAACAGCGCAAAGGTTGCAATGCGAACAAAAGAGTTGGGCCTGTGGCATGATATTACCTGGCATGAATACCATGCCAAGGCCAAAAAAATTGGATGTGCTCTTTCGTCCATGGGGTTTGAAAAGGGTGATGCAGCCTGTATTATCGGCGATAACAGCATTGAATGGGTTATGGCTGATATGGGGATTCAATGCGTGGGCGGGGTGTCTGTCGGGGTTTATGCCACCAATGCCTGGCAGCAGGTGGAGTATGTGGTCAATCATTGTGATGCCAGGTTTTTATTTGTGGAAAATGAAGAACAACTGGACAAATGGCTGATGTTCAGACAGAATGCACCGCTTTTAAAAAAGGTCATTGTATGGGACACAAAGGGACTTCTGGCATTTACAGATCCCATGGTGATGACCTTTGATCAACTGCTTGAAAAAGGCAGCAAAGCCACTGAAGCACATCCATCTCTTTTTGAAGACAGGCAGGCCCAGGTCACGCCGGATGATCTTGCAGTGCTCATATATACTTCGGGTACAACAGGTCCGCCCAAAGGTGCCATGCTCACCCATAAAAATGTGACATGGATGGCCAGTGCCGTTGAAGGCACCATCAGGGTTAATAAAGAAGATAATGTCTTGTCCTTTCTTCCCCTGTGTCATATTTTCGAACGGCTTTTCACGGTCTTTATCCATATAAAATTTGCTTATATTGTCAACTTTGTGGAAAAGCCTGATACTGTCATGCAAAATATGATGGAAGTTTCCCCAACCATTGGATATGCTGTCCCAAGGATTTGGGAAAAATACTATTCCAATATCATGATCAAAATGGCGGATGCCACGTGGTTCAAGCGGATTGTTTTTAATACAGCCTTGAAAACAGGAGAAAAACGGGCGGATTGTGTAATGAATTTTAAGACCCCCGGTTTTTTTCTCAAAGGGTTTTATTTCATTGCCTGGTTGGCGGTTTTCAGAAAGCTGAAAGAACGACTTGGATTTGAAAACATCCGGGTGGCTATTTCAGGAGCCGCTCCCATCTCAAAAGAGGTGTTGCGATTTTTTCAGTCCATTGGAATGAACCTGATTGAAGGGTATGGTCAGACAGAAGGAACAGGGGTCACCACCATTTCACCTGAGGATAAAACCAAATTCGGGACTGTGGGAAGAGCCCTTAAAGGAATAGATATTAAAATTGCTGAAGACGGTGAAATTCTTGTCAGGTCTCCAGGAGTGTTTAAAGGGTATTATAAGAGCGATAAAGCAACGGCTGAAACCATTATTGATGGCTGGCTGTATACAGGAGATGTGGGTGAGATCGATGGGGATGGGTTTTTAAAAATAACAGACCGCAAAAAAGATATTATTGTAACAGCGGGCGGTAAAAATATTACTCCCCAGTATATTGAGAATAAACTCAAGGCAAGTATCTACATTAATGATACCGTTGTGATTGGGGACAGGCGCAAATTCTTATCCTGCCTTATTATGATTGATGAGGACAATGTGGCAAAATTTGCCCAGGATAACAAGATTCAGTTTTCAACGTATAAAGATTTAACCTGTGACGAACAGGTTATTGCCCTTATTGATAGGGAAGTTAAAAGCGTTAATGAAACCCTTGCAAGGGTTGAAAATATTAGAAAATTCACCATTCTTCCAAAGCGGCTCTACGAAGAGGACGGTGAAGTGACACCTACCATGAAAATCAAACGAAAAGTTGTCAATGAGGCGTTTAAGGATTTGATTGAAGCCATGTATTAAGGCAAACAGCCTTTCACTGGCGGGTGCAGCAAGTTTGTAATTTTCTTATGGCAAATATCCAGATCATTTTTATTGAATTTTTACGAAGCCATGTTTCTTAAAAGCCTGATTTTTTTAAAATAGGTGGAATAGCAGAGATTTTCTATTTCCAGCATTGTTTGGAATGCTTCAGAAAAATTATTTTTTCCAATCGTAAACAGGCCATGACCATAAACAATGGCAGCATTTGCCTGTGTAAGCGCCAGAGGTAGTGTGTTGCAAAGACCCAAAGGGCCTGTGCCAACTTCACCCGGCACAATGGGAGTGCAGTTTACAAATCTCTTTTTTGGGCATTTGATGTGGCATTGTTCTTTAAAATTACAGGCTGCTTTTTCAACAGGATCACAATCCATAGATAAAATGACGCAGAATTTGGGGTGGCCGTGGAGGATGGCCTTGCAACCCGTGCGGCAAATGGTTTCCATATGGGCACAAAGTTCACTTGAAGCGGTAATCCCGGCACTGGTGGAGCTGTCCATGGGAACCGGATCAATACATCCGGAAAGCTCATCCAGGGAACTTCCCGTCTGGCTGATGTAAAGAGTTCCATTCCAGAAATAGGAGACATTGCCGAAAAAGGAGTCCACAAGTCCATATTCAACGGTTTTTTTGCCTGCTTCAATAATGGCAGAATAAACTATTTCTTCATCAGGGAAAGGATAAGAAATGAATTTTGGCGATGCTGTTTGTATGGGTTCTAAAAAAGGGATGACAGCATCAAACAGACGGTGCTCATCCGTTTTGGCAAGTCCTTGCTGAAGTGCTTCCAGATAGTCTGTGAAAAACTTGATAAAGCTTGCAAAGCAGACAGAGCTTATGGTTATAAATCCCTGTTCCGGACTGACCGTGCCGTGGGCAATAATCGCCGGGCCTTTGAAATCTTTATTATTTTTTTTTGGTGCAATTATCACACATTTTCTTTTTTTTAAAGCGTGAATGATTTTGTCCGGGCAAAATTCGTTAATTACGGGAAGATCATGGAGAAAAGTTCTTGTTTCACAATCTTTTGGCTGAATCAATCCATTGGATTTAAGCGCGTTTTCTGCCAGAAAGCGTATCAGGCTGCCATAGGGTTCTTTAGGTCTTAAAAAAACCAGAGAATTTATATTCAGCCCTTTAAAAACATTTTCCAGAACAGGGATCTCAGCTGCCTTGCGGTTCCAGACAAGGGTATCATCCAGGCCACCTATCAAGGGTTGTGACGGGCCATCAGTATCCCCCAGCTTTGCTTGAACCAGTTTGTCTGAATATTTATTTACAAGTTGTTCCATAAGAGTCCAAGTGTTTGTGCTTTTTCTTTTTGGGGAAGACCATTGTCATTTAACCCACGGACACCATAATATTTTTTCCTGGCATCCAGAAACTCATCCCTGTCAATGGGCGGGATATGGATATTATTGCCGCTTGATCCAGCTTCTGTAAAAAATCGATCCGGAAGGTCGTCATCTTTTGCGCTAAATCCGTTCAATGCATTTATGATGCGTTCGTTATAATAGATGCATTCACCTTTTTGTAAGAGATCCTGGGCATTGGTTTCAATTCCAGTAACAGCTTCATAGACACTTGCGTATTCTTCCAGGCTGGCAGCAAAAAAAGTAAATTTACATGCGATAAGTGAATCCACAATGGCATTCAGGTCTTCGGCAATCTTTATTATCCTGGCCTTGCCGCTGAAACTGAAACGGTCAGTAGCCACGGGTTTTCTGAATATTTCATGGCTTATGGGATAGGCACGCAAATGGCATCCGCCCCGGGTTGAAAGGGCGTACCCCAATGCCATGCCATAGGCCCCCCGGGGATCATAAGCTGGAAGTTCCATTCCCTTGACAGCCATGGCAGCCTGAGGATTGCCCATTTTTTTTGCATATTGTTTTGCGCCCAGGGCAAGAAGTTTTCCTTCACCTCTTCCAAACGCAATATCATTTAAAAGGGATAAAATAGTGTCTGAAGTATAATCAAGCCCGGTTATTTCACGTTTGCAAGCCAGGGTTGAAGCGGCTGATATGGTATCCATGCCAAAATGATTACATAGTTCATTGGCTTTTACAACAAGCTTGGTATCCATGCAGCCGATTAGGGCTGTAAAATGGGACATGGTCTCAAACTCAGGCATGGCAATGGATGCTTTGTTTTCTGTCCCTATTTTTTTGCAGAGTATATGACAGCCCAGGCACCCGTGTTTTTTTGGTGCATAGCTTTTTGTGTACGCGACTGCATTGAGCTTTGAAGCAGACTCAAAATGGGTGCGGGAAAAATTATCCGTGGGCATCATCCTGCGGTTGTCCATGAGATCATATACGGCCCCAGTACCAAGGCAGGTAAAGCCAAATTGGCCCATCAGTGCAGGCGAAGCTGCTGTAAGTCTTAAGATGTCTTCTCTTGCCTTTTTAAGCTTTTTTTGGTTTTTTACTTTACAATGGCCTGTGCCGTTTATCAGGAGATATTTGATTTTTTTTTCGGCAAGGCAAAGCCCAAGCCCGCTTCTGCCGGCAGCAAAATAGCGGTCCACAATTATACTGGCATATCGCACACCATTTTCAGCAGCAGGCCCAATGGATGCTAAAGATGCATTCCCGGGTCTGATCTGTTTGTGGACATCCTCTGTATCAAGCCCCCATAATCCCGTGGCATCTTTAAATTCTACAAGATTATCCTTTATGGTAATGCCAACAGGTGTCTTGCTTTTGCCTGTGATGACAATACCGTCCCAGCCAGCCCTTTTTAACCGGGTGGCAAGCTTTCCGCCAACGGATGAATCTCCCACAAGCCCTGTAAGCGGGGATTTTGAAAGAATATGAGCCCGCCCTGATGTAGGGGAGATGCTCCCTGAAAGCGGGCCTGTAAATATACAGATCACCATGTCGGGGTGGTCCCAGGGCAGGGTTGCGCACTGTCGTAAGTATCTGCCTCCAAATCCTTTGCCACCGACATATTGGTTTAAGATATCGAGACTGGGGTTTTCAATCTCAATATTTTTTTTTGTCAGATCTAAATGCAGTATATTGCCGGTCCATCCGTACATATTTATTTAAACCATAATTTGTTTTGCAAGTCTTTGAGGTGAATCATAATGAATCAAACCATTTATGCAGCGTTTGAATCGTAAATTTGCACTTCTTTCTCTATGCGGTTTGCTAAAAGGTCTTCTGTTATTTCAAGGTCAAAGCGGGTCTGAAGATTTAGCCAGAATCTTGGAGAAATTTTGAAATATCGCCCCAGGCGCAAAGCAGTATCAGCCGTAATTGATCGTTTCCCATGTACAATCTCATTGATACGCCTTGGCGGTACACTGATATCTTTGGCAAGCTTGTACTGGCTGATGCCCATAGGATTTAAAAATTCTTCAAAAAGGATTTCTCCTGGATGGATGGGGTCAAGTTTTTTGTTTTTAAAGGATTTTATCATGCAAATATAATAACGCGTTGTGTTATTAACGTAAAGCTTTATTGTTTTGATGAGTTGGTTTGGGAAGGTAAAGATTTAATCTATACAAATCAGCTTTTTTGGTTTACAAATAAATGAATCATTACCAGCAGATATTTCATTAATGGTGAATGGTGAATGGTGGATGAAATATTAAATTGTAAAATCAAACATGAGAAAGAAGGATCATGAATTTGCTTGCCATATTGTCGAATATCGGGTTGCCGGATGTTCTTGATATTTTGTTTATAACTATGGTTGCCTATCAGCTTTATATATGGTTCTGGGGCACCAAAGCCTTTAAAGCCTTGATTGGTATTGTCCTTTTAAGCGGGATTTTTATTGTGGCCAAAGCCTGGGGTCTTTTTTTGACCACCTGGGTATTCCAGATTTTATGGCAGGTTTTTGTTATCCTCTTGATTATACTGTTTCAAAAAGAAATCCGACAGATGCTTGAGCGGTTTAATCCCCTGAAAACCTTTGGATTGAAACAGGGTTCTGCTACTGATACCTGGATATCTGAGTTTGCCGGCTGGGCCTTTGATGCCGCAGCAAAAAAAATTGGCGCACTCATTATTTTTGAAAGAACAGACCTGGTGTTTGATTTGATCACCAAAGGGATTTCTATGGAATGTGATCCCCAGCCTGAAATATTGAATTCCATTTTTTATAAAGAATCACCTCTGCATGATGGTGCTGTCCTTATTTCCAAGGGGAAAATCTTAAAAATATCCTGTTATCTGCCCTTGTCTGCAAGGGAGGATCTTCCCCAGGAATGGGGAACAAGGCATAGGGCAGCCCTGGGGTTGACTGAACAATGCGATGCATGGGTAATGATTATTTCAGAGGAAAGAGGGGAAATATCATTTGTCGGGGATCAGGAAATTCAAAAGGTAAAAGATCAAAAA
This sequence comes from Pseudomonadota bacterium, assembly GCA_018812385.1. GTDB lineage: Bacteria > Desulfobacterota > Desulfobacteria > Desulfobacterales > Desulfobacteraceae > Desulfobacula. The sequence continues at coordinate 3,710 of JAHJDU010000536.1, read as the reverse complement.
GAATTGTCCAGGATTATTGAGGATGTGATACTTGTTAAAAAAGAAGCGCATACAAATATTAAAGGAAAAATTAAATCCTGGTTTACCAGACGGTATAAAATAAAGGCGATAGTTTTTGCATTGGTGTTTATTTTATGGATGGTCCTTGCAGGGCAGCAGAATTTTGAAAAAAAAATCGATTTACCCCTTAATTTTAAAAATATTCCGGCAGAACTTATGGTATCCCAGCCAAAGGACCCTAAAATTTCTATTACCTTCCGCGGGCTTAGAAAAGATGTCAGTCTGTTAAATAAAAATAATGTCCTTACTTCTATTGATTTGTTTTCGGCACGACTTGGCACGACTTTTTATAGTATTAATACCGGAAATTTAACCCTGCCCAACGACAGGATTGATGTTGTAAATATCAGTCCGGCAAGGATTGAGTTGACATTTGAAACTCGGCCAAAATTAATTCAAAGTGATAAATCTTCTGAGGAAAAAAAATCTAATCTATTGCCGGAATGAAAACCTGATAATTTTTGTGAGTATATGCTCCTTAGCGAGCCGAGTACAATGCGGGTGATCAGCTACGCTCGCCGCTTCCGCAGGAAGCGTTTTCTTTACCCTTTATCCAGACCTGGATAATATAGGCAGCTCAGCCAACACCGGGACTCACGGATATAGCCTTTGAAGGGCAGTTGTTGACACAGGCGCCACATTCCATGCAGGCATTGAAATCAATAATATGGGCTTTGTTATGTCTCATTTCAAAAACAGTCTGGGGGCAGACTTCCGTACACAAGCTGCAACCGATACATTTTTCTTCATCAAGTACCAGGCTTGATACATCATCTAAATATCTTAAATCTTTCATGGTGCATCCTTTATGGTTTAGGTCAAAATGCAGAATATATCCAAAGCCCGGATGAAATCACAAGGCTTGCCAATTGCACGGGAATGTAACGTTTCATTTCTTTTTCAACCCCTGAGGGCGACGTAAACGGTGTTGCCCCTGTAAAATTCATGGCCAGATAAGAGCTGATGGTTACACTAAATAAAAAAAGCGCCAGGAATCCCGCTATCCCTAAAATGGCAGAGGAAACCAGAACTAAAAGAGGTATCGCAAATACACTTCCGGTAATGATTCCTTTGAGAGCAAATTGTCTGGATGGGATAAAGGGGAGGAGTACGGGGGTAACAAATCCCCCTGAAACTATTCCTGCAATAAGGGCAAAAAAAGATATCACGCCTCTTTCCCAGGCCCCGGAAAAAGAAAAAATACCCGGTCCAAAACCTGAAACGATGAACAGGACAAGTGCTGCGATCAGTGCTGGTTTTAACACAATTTGAATTTCCACAGGTGTCAGGATAAACCGTTCATATAAGTTAAAGGTAACCTGTCTCATATTTTTATCCGCCTTTCTTTTATTCTTTAAAAAGGCCGGGATATCAGTGGCACGTATTGGACCATATATAACCCTGAATCCAGATAGTTTTTTAACATCCCCTGCTGACACACCCGTTGCTCCCAACTGGGGAACAATGACCCGTTTGTGGTCTACGATTTTTTCAAGGGTACACGCTTTAATTTGTTTCACAATTTCCCGGGTTGAGAAGGTTCCCTTGCCTGCTGCGCACCAGACATTGATCCCTTTTGTATCCAGGACAAGAATCCATGCATTGATGTCAGCCAACTCTTTTCTCAAATGATCAAATGTCAATTTAAAGTTGGCAGTAACAAGCACCTCACAATTTTTATCTGGTTTCCCAATGCCATAAAGCCCGGGAGCCACCGTATATTTATGACGACTGATGCCACATCGGATATGAAATGTTGAAAAAAGGTCATCTTTTCCAAGCTTTGTTTTGATGATGGGAATAACCCCGGCATGGGTTTTAATAAACTTGTCCACATAGGAACAAAGTTTGTAACCTGGTTTCTCGTAGTCTGCCATGGGGTTGGAAGGTTCAGCCGAGCAGCTTAAAGCGATCTCATCCATGGAGGACATGATATTTACGCCGGAGGTTGAGATTTTATCCATTTGTTTTTTCATCCCTATAAGTTTTGGATATATTGCTTGAATTTATTTAAAATAGTTTTCATCAGTGTCAAATGCTCAAATGCTTTAAAGTTTTTTGCAAGCTATCCAGTCTTCATTTTAATGATATTATCCCTGGCTATGGATTTCAGGTTCACACCAACCCTTAGGGCTTTGAGTCCCCGGACATCCGGCATATCCTCCAGATTCATCATTTCAAGATCATCATGGAGTTTGCCAATGCTTATGAGAAAATTAATATGTTGTTGGATTGCCTCGCCTTCGGACGGGTTGGAATAGACCACTGCAATACGACCGGGCTGGGTCAGTCTTTCTCCTGATCCTTTGATCAATGCCTTGTCCAGGCGGGATTTTATGATTTCATGGCGGACATCATAGGCACCATCCACATCAAATCGTTTTTCGTCAAACCTGAATCGGATCGAAAGCGGAGTGTGGTTGATCAGGATGAGGTGGCAGGTATCCAGGGGGATTTTTAATTCCGGCTTAACCTGTTCTGTGCGCAAGGCCAGGCCGCAGGCAAGCATCAGCTGCCAGAGCGTTAAATCCTTGATATGGAACCTGGCAAGCTGCTGGTTTTCCATCATGGAAGAGCCGATATACATCATATAATCTATCCCGTCTGTCTGGCGTTTTTCAAAATAGTGGGGAAAGGTCTGCTGGATCAACTCGTCCTCCTGATCTATATAGCTGGACAGGGCTTTGTTTAATTTGGATACACTATTTTCATATTCTTTTCTTTTGTTATAAACCATACCTGTGGATGGATCCAGGGCAGATGTATAGGTCTCGATCCGTTTTGCAACCTCAGAATCAAGTCCTGTGAGATCACTAAAAAAGGGCGCCACTTCATTATTTAGAAGTGAAAACACTGCATCTTCATCGCCAGAGGATATCCCGGATGAAATGTTTTTAATCAAAGTTTCAATTCTATATTTAAATTCATGTAACAAAGGCCAGGGCCTTTGTTTTGAACCTGCTTCCAGTACATCCATGGCCAGGGTCAACTGCTGTGTTAGATCCTGCTGGATCCCTTTATTACGGGCCAGAGAAGATCCCCTTATATCAGATTGCCCGTAAAAAGGAACCACATCCTTAAAGACAATGGATTCCATCTCTGAGGTATGTTTGCCATTATGGAGTCGTTCCATATGTGCAATGGCGGCTTTTTTAAAACGCCATTCCACAGAGGAGTGAACAGCTGTGCATTTTTCCTTGATAATTGACTGGACCTGTTTTTGCAATTCGTCCTGTCCTCTTTTCAAGGCCAGTGAAAATAAAGGGGTGATCTTTTCCAGCAGAATGGTGTTAATGGTGCCAAGGTCATTTGGAGCCCGGGTAAACATATCCATAAGCCCGATGATTTTTCCTTGAAAGTACAAAGGAGATAAAAGCATGGATCTGATACCGGCCGACACTGACTGCTGTTCTGCAGGAACCAGATCCTGTTTTTTGGCAAGATCTGGTACGTACAGCACAGATCCTTTTTCCACGGCTTGCAGCCACACCGATCCCTTAAGATCTTCAAGGTTAATGTGATGGGAATTGGCAAACAGACAGTTGATCTTGGAGTCACAGCCATTTTTAAGGATCATGACCTGATCTCCTTGAAGCGCTCCAATACCTATGGCTATGTCAGGCCGCCGGAAAATAGCCTGAAGTCGTGAT
>JAHJDU010000535.1 GCA_018812385.1 Pseudomonadota bacterium | reverse complement strand
CTTCTGGTGACGTCTCTGAACTGAACACTCCCTTTCAAAAAGATGAACAACATTACCGTGCCTGTCGGCAAGAATCTGGAATTCAATATGCCTTGCCTTTACAAAAAATTTTTCAAGATAAACCTCATGGTTCCCAAATGCATTTTGTGCTTCCCTTGAAGCCGCAGTACAGGCCTCTTCCATATCTTCAGGAGCGTTCACAATACGGATACCTTTGCCTCCTCCACCGGCAGTAGCCTTTATCAAAACCGGGTATCCAACTTTTTTGGCCTGCCTGCACATTTCATCAATATTGGTTTCTGCATGGTTAAGTCCTGGAGTAACAGGGACACCGCTATCAACCATAATCTTTCGTGATGTTATTTTGTCTCCCATATCCCTGATCACTTCAGAGGGCGGGCCTATGAATACTATCTTTTCTTTTTCACATCTTTGAGCAAAGGCAAAGTTTTCAGCAAGAAAACCGTAACCAGGATGAATCGCCTCAGCATTTGTCTCTTTTGCTGCTCTAATAATCTTATCAATATCAAGATAGCTCAGAGACGGTTCGGATGGACCTAAATGAACAGCCTGGTCAGCTTCCAGAACATGAACTGCTTTTGCATCTGCATCGGAGTAAACAGCAACTGTTTTAATCCCCATATCCTTGCATGTATTGATAACCCGCAAGGCAATTTCACCTCTGTTCGCTATGAGTATTTTTTTAAACATATTATAACTTCCTGTATTTTTTACATTCTAAAAACACCAAATCCATAAACATCATCCCTTATGGGTGCATTCAACGAAGCACAAATCGCAATTCCCAAAACATCCCTTGTCTTTGAAGGATCGATTATACCGTCATCCCACAATTGAGAAGTGCTGTAATACTGATCCCCCTCTTTTAATGCAGCGGCCATAACAGGCTCCTTGATAAATTGATTCTCCTCTTGGGTCATCGGTTCCTGACCCAGCCTTGCACGCTGATCGTTTGTAATTGTTATAAGAACATCAGCTGCCTGGGCTCCCCCCATGACACCGATCTGGGCATTGGGCCACATCCACAGAAACCTTGGTGAATAAGCTCTTCCGCACATGGCATAGTTGCCGGCACCAAAAGATGCTCCCACAATAATAGTAAATTTGGGAACGGTAGCCGTTGAAACAGCATTAACCATTTTATGGCCATCCTTTGTAATCCCTCCTTTTTCATACGCTTTTCCAATAATAAAACCATTGATATTCTGGAGAAACACAAGGGGTATCTTACGCTTGTCACAAAGCTGGATAAATTGTGTAGCCTTTTGAGCACTATCAGAAAACAAAACTCCGTTGTTTGCAAGTATCCCCACTGGATACCCATGGATATTTGCCCACCCTGTAACAAGTGTCGGGCCGTACATCTCTTTAAACTCAAGAAACCTGCTGCCGTCAACTATCCTTGCAATAACTTCCCTGCAATCATATGGTTTTGAAAGATCGGGACTGACAATGCCATAAAGTTCTTTGGGATCATATAACGGGGGTTCAGGCTCTTTCATTGTAAGCCTGGCCTTTTCATTTTCCGGCAGATTCTTTGTAATGTTCCTTATTATCTGTATGGCATGTGCATCATCTTCGGCATAGTAATCAGACACTCCTGAATCCCTGCAGTGAACGTCAGGTCCCCCAAGGTCATCTGCGGTCACTTCCTCTCCAGTTGCAGCTTTAACAAGGGGAGGTCCTCCAAGAAATATTGCACCATGGCCCTTTACATGGACAATATCATCACACATGGCAACTCCATACGCCCCGCCAGCCGTACATAACCCCATAACACCGACAATCTGCGGGATACCCATCTTTGACATCATTGCCTGGTTATAAAAAATTCTTCCCCCATCATCCAGATCCGGAAAGATTTCTGACTGCATTGGAAGAAAAGCACCGGCAGAATCCATAAGAGTGATGAAAGGAAGGCGATTTTCCATGGCAATTGTCTGACACCTGAGGGATTTTTTTACTGCCATTGGATAAATGGATCCACCTTTTATGGTTGCATCGTTAATACTTATCATGCATTCTCTTCCTTCTATAACACCGATCCCAGCTAAAATTCCTGCTTTATGTATCTTTGTGTCATACATGCCCTTTGCAGCAAGGGGTGCTATTTCAAGAAACGGAGTGTTTCTATCCAAAAGAAGTTCAAGCTTTTTTTGGGCCGGAAGCTTGCCAGACTCTTTCTGACGGGTTAAGGCTTTTTCAGAACGTTCGTTTAAAGACCTGTCAAGTTCCTTTTCCAAATCCTCAACAAGGGCTGTCATCTCTTTATGATTTTTTTTAAATTCATCAGAATTGACATTGATTTTACTCTCAATAGCATCCATTGTGTATTCACCTCTTTTTATTTATTCCCAGTTCTGTTTTTCTATATACTGATAAGAATTACAATTCTATCCTGAATAATCCTAATAAAATATTTATTTAATGAAATCAATATTTATTTTGAACATTTTAATTTTAATTTTTTTTACTGAATTTTTTTTAAAGATATTCATTTCATTACAGTTTGTTCAACCATCCCATATGTTTGCCCTTCCGATTTTCCACAATTGGAGCAAAAATAAAAATTTTTGGAAGGCCCTCTTCTATGAAACCCATTGTTCATTCATTATTTTCATCGAGGATTGCTGAAACCTTATCATGAATGAGCATTCATAGGATTTTCTTTTTTTTGCATTGGATATCAATGTGATCAACTTTAAAGAATCAATATATATAACAGTTTGAAATTGAATGAAAATTTTTTAGATAAACCCATGTTTTTTTCTCAATAATTTTTCTTGACATTCAAGGCGATTATTTGTTAATCAAAAATGAATACTCATTCATAAATATTAAATAACCCTTGAACTATCTAGGAGGAAATTATGATAAGAAAAGTTAGAAAAGCGGCAGTGCTTGGGTCCGGAATCATGGGAGGCGGTATTGCTGCCCTTCTTGCCGGGGCCGGTGTAAAGGTGCAGCTTTTGGATATCGTTCCATTTGATTTAAAAGACGAAGAAAAAAATGATCCGACTGCCCGCAACCGAATCGTAAAAGCAGGCCTTGATGCTGCACTGGCTTCAAGCCCCTCTTTATTTTTCAACAAAAAAGATGCCGGGCTCATCACCATCGGAAATCTTGAAGATGATATTGAGACTTTGGCTGACTGCGACTGGATCATTGAGGTTGTTGTTGAAAAACTTGGCATTAAAAGAGCTCTTTTCACAAAGGTCGAAAAAGTAAGGAAGCCTGGTTCCATTGTAACCACAAATACTTCCGGTATCCCTCTGCAAGCTATTTGTGAAGGCTTTTCCAAAGAATTCAAAGAACATTTCATGGGAACTCATTTTTTCAATCCTGTTCGCTATATGCACCTTTTAGAGCTCATCCCTGGTGCAGATACCCTCCCTGAAATTCTTGAATTTATTGCAAGATTTGGTGAGAAAAACCTGGGCAAAGGTATTGTCTGGGCAAAAGATACCCCCAACTTTGTGGGCAACCGCATCGGTATCCAGGGGATCGGGGCCATCATGAAAGCCATGGTTGAAGACAAGATTACCATCCCTGAAGTGGATGCCATCTTCGGTCCTGCCCTTGGCCGTCCGAGAACAGCTATCTTTAAAACAGTTGACCTGGTTGGCCTTGACACGGTAATTAATGTCTGTAAAAACTCCTATGAACTCTGCCCGGATGATGAACAGAGAGAGGCGTTGCTCCTTCCCGAGTTTGTTGGGAAAATGGCTGAAAAAAATCTTCTGGGCAACAAGACCAAGGCAGGTTTTTATAAAACCGAGCTGACCCCGGAATGGAAAAAATTAAGAAAGGTTCTGAACCCCTTAACCATGGAATATGAAGACCTGGCAAGGCCCAGTTTCCCATGTATTGATGAAGCAAAGAAGAAAGCTACCTTAAAAGAAAAAGTAGACTGCGTTCTCAAAGGGGATGACAAAGGTGCTCAATTTGCCTGGAAGATGGCTGCCAATAGTTTCCTATATGCGGCCAACAGGATTCCTGAAATTGCCGATACCATCATTGAAATAGACAACTCCATGAAATGGGGATACAACTTTGAAATGGGCCCCTTTGAAATCTGGGATGCCTATGGTGTTAAAGAGGCTGTTGAACGGATAGAAAAACAAGGTCTTGATATTCCGGTTAATGTAAAAGAGATGCTTAAAAACGGTAACACCTGCTTTTACAAACTTGAAAGCGGTATCAAATATTTCTATGATTTTGCTTCTTCTTCCTATAAAAAAGTGCCTGTCGGTAAAAACATGGTCTCCATTGCAGCAGCCAAAGGCAACAATAAAACCGTCATGGGAAATAAATCCGCCAGTCTTGTGGATATCGGTGATGATGTCTTCTGTATTGAATTCCACACAAAAATGAATGCTCTCAATGAAGAGATCATGGATTCCATAGGTGTTGCCCTTGATTATGTGGATAAAAACGGGGCAGGACTTGTCATTGGAAATGAGGCCGGCGGTATGCCGGGCGCATTTTCCGCTGGTGCTGATCTTGGTTTGGTTTTAAAGCTCTGCCGTGACAAAAAATATGCTGAAATCGATGCCTTCCTGAAAAAAGGGCATGAGGGCATCCAGAGAGCAAAATATTCTGCTTTCCCCGTAGTTGCAGCACCTTACGGCCTGGTACTTGGTGGTGGATGTGAAATCTGCCTCAGTGCAGATAAAATGGTCGCCCATTCAGAACTTTATATGGGACTTGTGGAAATCGGTGTGGGTCTGCTTCCTGCCGGCGGCGGAACCATGAACCTGTGGAAAAAATATATCAATGCCCTTCCGGCCAAAACAGCAAAAGACACAAACCTGGCCAAATTCTTTGTACCGGCCTTTATGAATATTGCAATGGCGGCTGTCTCCATGTCTGCTGCCCAGGCAATGGGTAATGGTTTTCTCGGCCAGGCTGACAGGATCGTATTCAACCGTGACAATCTCATCGGCGAAGCCAAAAAAGAAGTCCTTAAAATGGTGGATGACGGGTATGTACCGCCTGCCAAACAGCCCCTTATTGTCATGGGAGATGCAGGTCAGGGAATGGTGAATGCGGAAATCTTCAACATGCTCAATGGCAAGTTCATGAGCGACTATGATGCATTCCTTGCCAAACGAATTGCATATGTGATGAGTGGTGGTGAAGTAAAAACAGGGAGTTTAGTTGATGAAGACACTATCCTGAAACTTGAAAGAGAAGCATTTGTTGACTTCTGCAAAGAAGAAAAAACCATTGCCAGAATCGACCACATGCTCAAAACCGGTAAACCACTCAGAAACTAAAGGAGGACCAAAGTCATGCAAGACGCATATATTGTACAATCGGTCAGAACCCCTGGCTGCAAACAGAATAGAGGTCTGTTCAACCAGACAAGACCTGAAGAACTTATTTCTTTCATCATGAGATCTGCTGTTGAAAGAACCAAAAATCTTGAATTTGACCATTTTGATGATGTGATGATCGGCTGTGCCTTTCCTGAAGCGGAGCAGGGTCTCAACATAGGCAGGGTTGCAAATCAAATGGCTGGCTTTCCCGAAAAAGTATCCGGTGCAACCGTTAACAGATTCTGCGCATCCGGCCTTGAAGCCATTGCACTTGCATCTGCAAGGGTCCAGATGGGCTGGTCAGATGTGACAATGGGTGCCGGCCTTGAATCCATGACCTTTGTTCCCATGGGAGGAAACCTGCCCCGCCCTCATCCTGAATTTTCTCGAACCAACCCGGAAAACTATATTTCCATGGGTATTACCGCAGAAAATGTCGCCTCCCGATACAATGTATCCAGACAAGACCAGGATAAGTTTGCTGCAAATTCCCAGACTAAGGCAGCAAGAGCCAGAGACAACGGTCTTTTTACTGAAATTGTTCCCACGCCCGCTGTTAAATATGTCAAACAGGCAGACGGCACCTACAAAAAAGAAACATTCGTTGTTGAACACGATGATGGCATCAGGGTATCCTCAGCTGAAGGGCTTTCAAAGCTTCGGGCGGTTTTTTCTGCCACGGGCAGTGTCACAGCCGGGAACTCTTCCCAGACAACGGATGGGGCAGCTGCAACCATTATCGCATCAAAAGAAAAATGTGATGAACTAGGGCTTGAACCTATTGCAAAGCTTATTTCCTATGCAACCATAGGATGCAAATCCGATGAAATGGGCGTAGGGCCACTTTATGCCATTCCAAAAGTTCTTGAGCAGGCAGGGTTTTCCATTGATGATATTGATATCTTTGAAATCAATGAAGCATTTGCTTCCCAGGCCATTTACTGCATCAGGGAACTGGGCATTGAAAAGTATATGGACAGAATCAATATTCATGGCGGCGCCATTGCATTGGGCCATCCTCTGGGGTGCACGGGTGCCAAACTGACAGCCACCTGCCTTGCCAACCTCAAAGAGGTCAATGGGAAATATGGTATTGTTTCCATGTGCATTGGCGGTGGAATGGGCGCTGCAGCCATATTTGAAAGAGTATAGAGTATAACCTCCTTGTTCTAAAAAAGGGGCTGTTTCCCATCAACTTGTGGAAACAGCCCCTTTTTAATGCATATTATTTGTGACAGTCATTATTCCTTTGAGATGGTATTATTTGACCGCCCAACGTCTATCTTACAAGGTGCGAATAAAGTGTAACGTAATGAGCATCCTTTTCCAAGCTGATGTTCGACATTTTATGTGGTTTGATGAGACATTTCTTGATATGAAAATTCCCACAGTCCTGCATTAGCTTTTGCGTGTTCGACTGTCATGTTCACGATATTGCCTTTTTCATCAATGTCTATATAGATATTTTCACTTATCTCTTTTGTTTCATAGACATTTTTATCCGTAAATTCCATATGAGCTGTGTCTGTATCAGAAAAATATTTTACTTTCATACATTAGTCCTCCTTAAAAGACCGGTCAAAAAAGGCGTTATGAATTGTCTCCCCATCCTCCAATAAGATCACCCGGAGATATTTATCAATCTCCTGTATCTTTGCCCATTTTCTGATCCGGCCATCGGTCTGAATGTCAACCTTTTTTGGATATTGTATCACAAAATTAATCCATTCGTCTTTAATTTTTATGCGATCAGATCTTTGCCTTGTATATTTAAAATATTGTGTGGTTTTCATTTATTCCGATATTAGAGTAAAAGCATTGAAAGTCAACCAAAATTTCATTCCAAACCACTATTAACATTGATGAATCAGATCTGCAAAGCTTTGCACCCCGGGCCGGTTATACTGCTTTTCCCTCTGGATAGAGGCATGATATTTATTTGAGTACTGATTCTTTCTTTCAGCGCAGAAACATGGGAAATAACACCAATCAATTTTCCTTTCTGATGAAGTCCGGAAAGTGCTTCCAAAGCGATTTCCAAAGCCTGCTACAGGGTCAGTCGTGCCAGCGGTACAATATTCTTGACCAATTACATGCTTACATGATATTTTTCTTTTAATTTCATCATAATAGATTTTAATCTAAGGTAATGCCCAGATGACCAATGCGGATTTAACTTTTATTACCAACCAAGAAAACCAAACATTGAAAGAGCGGTTTGAAGTCCTTATTAAAGACACTTCATTCTTTGATTGCCTTGTAGGTTACTTCTATTCCAGTGGATTTCACGCCATCTACCAGTCTTTGAAACATACAGAAAAAATAAGAATCCTTATTGGGATCAGCACAAGCAGACAAACCTTTGATTTGCTGGGAAAGGCCAATAAACCCAGGCAACAACAAATTGAGTTCTCCCATGCTGAAACCAAGCAGGAAGTTGAAAATCTTGTTCAAAAAGAAATGGAGGGTTCTGAAGACAATAGAAAAGTTGAAGAAGGCGTAAAGAAATTTATTAAATGGGTTAGAAGCGGCAAACTGGAATTAAGGGCTTATCCATCTCAGAATATACACGCCAAACTCTATATTATGACATTTGCGGAAG
>JAHJDU010000534.1 GCA_018812385.1 Pseudomonadota bacterium | reverse complement strand
AGGTCAAGGATACTGCGGACAGAATTGCGACCTTTCTTGCAGGAAAAGGGATTAAAAAAGGAGACAAGGTTGCTATCTTTCTTCCCAACATACCCCACTTTCCTGAAGTTCTTTTTGGCATCCTTAAATCCGGTGCTGTTGCCGTGAACTGCAATCCCTCGTACACACCTTCAGAACTGAATTACCAGCTCAAGGATTCTGAATCAAAAATGGTCTTTTGCATGGACCACCCCCTGCTTTATCCAAACACGGTTAAGGCCATAAAAGACACCCAAATAGAAACCGTTATTGTCTGCAATATCAAATCCTATCTTCCAAAAGTCAAAGCCTTTCTTGGTGGGCTTTTAGGCAAAATTCCCAAAGCTGACAAAATAGAACCCGGCCATCTTATGTTTGACGACATTGTTGCTTCATCCAGCCCGAATCCGCCTTCCCTTGATATCAATCCTGATGAGGATACTGCTGTCATGCTCTATACTGGCGGCACAACAGGTGTGCCCAAGGGAGCGGAACTGACCCATTCCAATTTCACCTACAACCTGGAAGCTTGTGAAGAATATTTCAGGCTGGTCCATGAAGAGGGGGGTAAGGCTGAAAAGATGAGACGTGGCGGATATCATACATACCTTGGCGTTTTACCCTGGTATCACAGTTTTGGTATTACAAGCGCCCTGCTTTTTTCAGCCTTGTCCGGAAGCAGGCTGATCTGTATCCCGGATCCAAGGGCGGGCAAACCGCCTTTTACTGTAGTTCTGGAGGCGGTACAAAAATACAAACCTACTTTTATCACTGCCGTTCCAACCATATTTGTTGCCTTTACAAACCATGTTAACCTGGACAAATATGATATTTCCTCAATTATGGGATGCCTTTCAGGCGGTGCTCCACTGCCACCGGAAGTGTGCAGACAATTTGAAGAAAAAACCGGTTCTATTATTTTCGAGGCTTATGGACTGACGGAAACCGCACCGGCTACGTCCATCAATCCCTCATTTAAAGAAACCAGAAAAATAGGCTCCATTGGATTTCCTTTGCCTGGAACAGATGTTAAAATCCTTGATTTAAATGATGACACAAAAGAACTTGCCCGGGGAGAAGATGGAGAACTTGCCATTTGCGGTCCCCAGGTCATGAAAGGATACTGGAAAAGACCGGATGCCAATGATGAAGTTTTCAGACAGATTAACGGCAAGCGGTATTTTCTCACAGGAGATATTGGGAACATCGATGAAAACGGATATATAACCATCACAGACCGTAAAAAAGACATGATCATTGTTGGCGGCTTTAATGTCTATCCAAGAGATGTGGAAGATATTCTTTATACCCACCCCAAAATAGAGCTTGTGGCTGTAGTAGGAGTACCTGACGAAAAAAGTGGAGAAAAAGTAAAGGCTTTTATTAAGTTCAAACAAGGACAGACAGCAACACAAGAAGAAATAACAGCCTTCTGCAAGGAAAACATGGCCGGGTATAAACGTCCCAAATTAATTGAATTCAGGGATGAAATTCCCCTGTCAAATATCGGGAAAGTCCTCAGGCGTGTTCTCAGGGATGAAGAGAAGGGGTCTGCCGAATAATATTAATCACCTCGCTTGCAATTGTGAGGCCAAATACGCCTGGTATCCAGGAAACGGTTCCAATGGGGGGTCTTGTGCGACCATGATCCGGCAGTGCATCCTGTGCATCTTCAGTTCTATAGGGCTGTTTGTTTAATGGTTTTTCAATGGAATAAACAGCCCTTACCCCTTTGTAAAGACCCCGCCTGTGCAATCGTTGCCTGACAACCCTTGCCAGAGGACAAACAATAGTTTCACTGATATCTCCTGTCCTTATCATGGAGATATCAGTCCTGCCTCCAGCGCCCATGCTGGATACCACAGCAAGGTTTTGCTGTCTTGCGCTGACAATCAGGTTTATCTTTGAATTAAGGCCGTCTATGGCATCCACCACCACATCAATATTGGCGGACAGGAGATCTTCAATGCTCTGGGCATTAACAAATGACTTGTGGATATCCACATTGCATCGTGGGTTAATATCTTTTACACGTTCATAGGCAAGATCGGCTTTTTCTCTGCCAATGGTAGAATTTAATGCAAGCAGTTGCCGGTTGATATTAGAGGCATCCACCGTGTCAAAATCAATAAGATGCAAGTTTCCAACCCCTGTTCGGGCAAGGGCTTCAATTGCAAATGACCCCACGGCACCCAGACCAAAAACAGCCACTGTTGCATTTTTTATCTTTTCCATACTCTTTGTTCCAAGAAGCTGCTCTGTCCTTGCAAATTGATTCATTTTTGATTTTTTTTTGCCTCCAGAACAGGATGAAATACAATTAAACTATTCTCATAAGCATGGTTTGAAAATTCTTCAAACCCCATGCCAATTCTATCAGATGCAATCTTTGCAATGGCCGGCAGATTTTTGGGTTCATTGAGCCGGGAAACTTCTGGTTCCAGTAGATGTTCAGGCAGATAAGGATAGATATCAGGTGTATCTGTTTCCAGGACAAACCGATCTTTAGAAACCATTTTCAAGGCATTCACCACTTTTTTAGCATTAGGATTTGTAACTGACCCGGAAAAAGAAATGTACAGGCCATATTTTTCAAACAATGGAATCATGTCTGCTGAACCTGAATAAGAATGTATTAATCCTGGAACTTTTTATTTTCCTGTTTTTTTTAAAATATGAATAAAGGTGTCCCAGGCATTTCTCACATGGATATTAATGGGACGTTCAAGTTCCCTTGCAAGTATGAGATGATGCAAAAATACCTTGATTTGCGCCTCCCGGTCACAGGTTTTATCTGTAAAATCAATCCCTGTCTCACCAATCCCGGAAGGATAGGTTAAAAGATAGTGTTCCAGCCTTTCTTTCCATTGACTGGATATGCTGCCCACAAACCAGGGATGAATCCCGAAACAGGGTAAAATAGACTGAAAATCCTTTGACAGCTGAGCTGTTAATTCAAAATTGTCTTCCATGGTGGCGCAGGACACCATGTATTGAACATTTGCTATACTGGCACGATCCTCTATCCCCGGGATATCTGAAATTATCCGGGGATCATGCAAATGGCAATGGGAGTCAATAAAATTCATTTTTTCTCAATAAATTTATCATATTTACCATTTGTTCCTGAGAATATTGATTTTTTCATCGGCATCCGTCAATCGCTTATTTATAAACGAAGTATCCAGCTTTTCACGTCGGGACGAAAATCGTTTGATCATGGTTATACTTTAATCTCCATCCAAATTAATCAGTTTGAAGGTTCCAGTCACATATCAGTCATATAAAAAAAATAATTTTATATTGCATCGAACACCCATAAACACAGCGTATACAGCACCCTGCTATCAGAATTAACCTTGTTTAACCATATGCTAATCACATAAGTCACATAAGCATCAGGCCCAGTAAGGAACATATCTGGCATGTTTTTTTGATAAATTTCCAGATACAAAATTACATGGAAAAATTAAATCAAAGCACATACCCATCCCAATTGTTTAGCAGCAAGCTCAATATCCCATTTTGATTTATCCCTTTCCCCGACATAATTTGAAGCCGACCTGACCTCAATTATGGGAATATCATAGTGCAATGCTATATGGGCGCAGGCTGCGCCTTCCATGGCTTCCATCACAGGGGAAAAAGCTGAATAAAGGCTGTCTGCCTGTTTAAAGGAAGATGTGATGGAAGAGACTGTGATAAAAGGGCCTTTGATTATATTGACCTTATTTGACAAGACAGATCGGGACAAAATTTCATGGCAATGATCCACCCTGTCTTGTTCAAACAGATAAATCCCTTTTCTGGTTAAAGGATTTGCATCAATCAAATCAAAAGGCAGGGGAGCATTTTCAAGGCCATCCGTTTGAATCCCGGTATGAATATAGTGTTCCCGGGTGGCAATGGCTACATCACCGATATTACCACCTGTCTGCCTGAAGATACCGGCAATACCCGTCAATAATACCAGGGCAGGCGATGTTTGCTCAAGATACGCGGTTAATGCATGGGCAGCATTGAACACGGCT
>JAHJDU010000048.1 GCA_018812385.1 Pseudomonadota bacterium | reverse complement strand
CAGGCAGTTTTATTGATTTGTTTTTATCCTTTTGAAATAGAAGATCTAAGCTGTCCCCATGGGTAAGATGACCCCCTTTCAGCAGAACATTGGCACAGCCTAAGTCTGCAAGATCCTTTGCTGCCAGGGTCATATCATCCAGGGTTTCAACATCCCGGTTCAGCAGAACCGAAGCTTCAGGCAGGTTGGGTGTGATAATAAAGGCTTTGGGGATAAGAATGGTTTTCAATGCCATAACAGCATCTTCTCTCAGCAGCTTGTCACCGCTTTTTGAAATCATGACCGGGTCAAGGACAATATTGGGACACTTCCACTGGATAAGCTTTTTAGCCACCACTTCAATCACTTCCGGGGAGTGAAGCATACCGATTTTTACGGCATCCGTGCCAATATCCTCCATGACCGCATCAATCTGCTGACCGATAAAATCGGGTGGAACCGGGAAAATTCCTGTTACCACACGGGTGTTCTGGGCCGTAAGGGCTGTAATGGCAGACATTCCAAAACAGCCCAGGGCGGAAAAGGTTTTTAAATCAGCCTGGATACCGGCACCACCGCCGCTGTCCGAACCTGCAATAGTCAATGCCCTGAAATAGGATTTCATGATTTTTTCTCCTGCTGACTGTGTTCAAAAAGCCGGACCAGCTGCAGTGTCGCATCAAAGGCATCTTTTGCCGAACAGATGGCAGATACCACGGCAATGGCATCGGCACCAGCTTTTATGATTTTTCTGGCATTGGATGCATTTATCCCGCCAATGGCCACCAGGGGATGGCGGGAATAGCCCCTGATTCTTTCAAGTCCATAAAGGCCCCAGGGGGTTTTGGTATCTGTTTTGGTGGGGGTTGAAAATACAGGGCTGACCCCCAGATAGTCTACATCCAGATCCTGGGCTTTTTCCACATCTTCCCAGGTTTCCACGGAAAGCCCGATGATTGCCCCTGGGCCCATCAGCCTTCGGGCATGCTCATAGGGCATGTCGCTCTGGCCAAGATGAACACCTGCGGCCTTTGCTGCCAGGGCAATGTCCACCCTGTCGTTGATGATCAAGGGAATTTTCGCCGGTTTCAGAATTGACATAAGATCCAGGGCTGTTTTCAGAAACAGCCGGGTGCAGGCTTGTTTTTCCCGGAGCTGTACACAGGAAACGCCAGCCCTGACTGCATCGGAAACAATGGATTCAAGGGGCTTTCCCTGGCAGGCCTTCTGGTCTGTTACAAGATAAATGCCTTGCATGATCTTTCCTAAGCGTTAAAGAGTTCCTCAATATGGGTTTTAGACAATTGGTAAAGGCTGTCAATAAAATTGACCTGAAGGGTTCCTGGGCCTTTAGCATTTTCACCAGCCATTTCCCCTGCAATGCCCATGACTGCCATGGCGTGGGCTGCGGCCCTGCTATAATCCGGATTTATTGCGGCAAATGCACCGCAAAGAGCTGTGGCAGTGCAGCCAAGACCCGTGACACGGGGCATCATGGCATGGCCGTTTTTAACCTGGATAATATCTTTTTGTGATACAATATAGTCTGTTTCGCCCGTGACGCAGACCACACAACCAAATTCCAGGGCCAGGGCTTTGGCAGAATCAATGGCCTGATCCGAGGCGCTGGTGCTGTCCACGCCTTTGGTTTTCTGATCCTGTTGGCACAAAGCCATGATTTCCGAGCCGTTTCCCCGGATAATGGATGGGGCAGATGCCTGGATAAGTTGTCTGGCAGTCCGGGTCCTGTATTGGGTGGCACCAGCGCCCACAGGATCTATGACAATGGGGATCTGTCTGGCTTTTGCTGTTTTTGCAGCCTTGAACATGGCCTCAATCCAGGCATCGCTCAAGGTACCGATATTGATGACCAGAGCCCCGGCAATCCCTGCCATCTCTTCCACTTCAGGCAGGGCATGGGCCATGACCGGGGAAGCGCCCAGGGCCAAAAGGGCATTGGCAGTGGTGTTCATTACCACATAATTGGTGATATTGTGGACCAGAGGGGCATTTTTCCTTATTTTTTCAACATCTTTAAAAATACTTGCGGCATTGATTGTCATGAAGATTCTCCTTATTTCCAGTTATGGATGAGCAATGCTGCATCCACTTTGTTTTTGATGAGGCCATATTCCAGGGCAAAGTCGGCAAAAGCCTGCCATTTGGCAAGATTGTGCCCGGGTTTGACGGCAAAATAGGGCCGGGTCAGTTCAAACGCCAGGGTTTCGATTTTTTTATCAACCTCTGGTACTGCAGACAGATAGGTTGCCAGGGCATCTTCAGGATATGCCGCGGTATAGGCAAGCGCCTTTTCAATGGCGTGGACAAAGCCTTTGACAGCCGCAGGTTTGTTCTCCAGGGCTTTTTGGCCGCAGACAAAAATTAATTCTTCGTAATCTGGGATTCCCCATTTTTCCAGTTCAAAAAACTGGGCCTTATACCCGTGCTGGGCAATGGTGACGGTTTCATAGGTCTTAAACGGCCCCATGACAGCATCCACCTGATTGGAAACCAGGGCGGGCAGGATGGTAAACCCCACATTCACAGGAGTGTAATCCTGGATCTTATTGATGGAGGCAAAGGCCTCCAGCAGCACATCCATGAGTCCGGGTACGGTATAGCCGATTTTTTTATGGGACAGATCACCTGGATTTTTGATGCCCCGGCCTTCAAGAAAGAGCAGGGTTGTCAATGGATGAACCACCAGGGGGGCCACAACCTTGATGGAAAGTCCCATATCTTTTGCAATAATGGTCTGGGGCTGGTAGGACACGGCAAGATCCACATTGCCGGATGCGGCAAGCTTCAGGGCATCCGAGGTTTCAGACGGGCTGATGATGCGAACTTTAATGCCCTGGTCGGAAAAATATCCTTTTTCCCGGGCCACATAAATGGGCAAATGATCCACATTGGGAAACCAGTCCAGCATAAGATTTAATTTTTCTTCTGCATGGGCAAAACTTCCCAATAAGGAAATTGCCAGAATAATACCGATCATTTGTTTTTTCATTTGTTTTTCCTTTTGTTATTTCCATTTAATGATTTTTTTTTCCAAAACGCCCACCAGCCACCACATGGCAAGACCCATGGCAGTGAGCCACAGGATGGCGGCAAAGACCAGGTCCACCTGAAGCCTTGCATTGGACTGGATCATGAGAAACCCCAGTCCCTGCTGGGCGCCCACCCATTCTCCGATCACAGCCCCGATGGTGGCCACGGTCACTCCCACTTTTAAGCCGGCAAAAAACCGGGGCAGGGCCCAGGGCCAGTACAGCAGGGTAAGGGTTTTAAAAAAAGAGGCTCCCATGAGGCGGAATAATACCTTGTATTCCTTATCACAGCTTTTAAATCCTTCCAAAAGGCTGATACAGATTGGGAAAAAAATAATAATCCATGCCATGAACACCTTGGATGCAATCCCATAGCCCAGCCAGACCACCAGAAGCGGGGCCAGGGCAAACACGGGTATGGCCTGGGAAGCCACAAGGAATGGGGCAAAAGCCTTTTCAAGAGTTGGTCTGGCAAACATGATAATGGCAAGCGGGATAGCCGTACACAAGGCCAGGCAAATACCCAATAGGATTTCTGTAAAGGTAATGGCAGCATGGGGCAGAATAAGGGGCGCCCGGACCAGGGCAATGGTAAATATGCCTGAAGGTGGAGGCAGGATAAACACGGGCACGGCCAGGATTCGGACAAGGGCTTCCCAAAGCCCCAGGATCAGGGCCACAAAAAGCGCTGCAAAAAGATTAACCCTGTTCATTTATCAAATCCCCCTCCAGTTTATCCAGAACATCGGCTTTAATCGCAAGCAATGTGGGATCATTAAATTTTCTGGGTTTGGGTGAATCCAGGATAAAATGCCGGGACATGGACATGGGCATGGGGCTGAACAGATAAATTTCATCTGCCAGGAGCAGGGCTTCTTCAATGTCATGAGTTATCATGAGAATGGTTTTCTTAAACTCAGTCTGGAGGAGCAGTAGCAGGGATTGAAGACTTCTTCTTGTGATGGTATCCACAGCGGATAATGGTTCATCCAGCAGGATCAGGTCCCGGTTGAACATCAGGGTCCGGACCAGAGCACATCTCTGTCTCATGCCCCCGGACACCTGGCTTGCATAATGGGACTCATATCCTTTAAGTCCCAGGCGCTCAAAAAGGCTTTGGGCCTGGTTTTTTGCGTCTTTCATGTCCTGCCCCGAGGTAACAGCCGGCAGCAATGCATTGTCCAGAAGAGAAAACCAGGGCAGCAGCAGATCTTTTTGTTGCATATATGCTGCATGATACATGAGGTTGGAAAGAGATTCATGATTCCAGGAAATACTTCCCCCATCCAGAGGGATTACGCCTGTCAGTCCGTCAAACAGCGTGCTTTTGCCACAGCCGGAAGGCCCCACGATAACATGGAATCGGCCTTTTGCAACTGTGAGATCAAGATTTGAAAAAATCTTTTGATCCTTAAAGTATTTTGTGACAGAGCCAACCTTGAGCATGGAAAACCACCCGGCCTTTTAAAAAAGGTAATAAAATCTGTGCAAATCAAAGAAAAGGCGGATGTGAATCCAAGGTGTGAGAAGAAAGTGACTTTCCTTCGCCAGCATGACCTGGATCAGGTTCCAGGGGTCGAAACTAAAAACAGTTTCCTCTCAGCCGATGTGTATCGGCTCCCCCAGTCCACCAATGCATATTGCACCAGTAAGGCGAACGGTATCACGTATCCAAAGGTTTTGTCAATGACCAGGATGCATTGGGCAAAGGATCAAAAGGCGGAACTGTTTTCCCCCGCCTTAGCTAAAATCCTGTTTTTAAGGCCATCAATAGAAACACTTGTCGGTTTAATGGTCTCCGGTGTTTTTATGGTTTATGTACTATTGCATTTTTAAAAAGCATCTGCCACTAAAATTCTATTGGACTAATAGCCAGGATCGTCTTCCGAGCGGAAACAGAGTCTATTTACGTCAGTTTTCCACCAAGTTTTTGGACAGTGTTCAGCCAGGTTTTTCTTTTGCTCTCTTTTGAATTTTTTACCGGGCCAATGGAGCTGATTTTTACCGGTTTGATCCCACAAAACTCCAAAATTGACTTTTTCATGGCATTATGACCGGGGCGACCATAGATCAAACAATAATACCATGGCGGTGTATCCATAGTGACAATGAGCCGGGCTGACTTTCCTTTTAGCAGCTTATCCCACCATACCGAGTCTTTTCGATATTGAAATGCAAAGCCAGGCAAAAACACCCTGTCGATAAAACCTTTTAACAATGCCGGCATAGTCCCCCACCAGGTTGGATAGACAAATACCAGGTGATCAGCCCATAGAATTAATTCCTGGGATTCAATCAATCCTGGTTCAAGTTCAATCTTATTTTTATAGCCAAATGGCAGATTGGGATTAAACTCTATTTCTCTGATATTAATTTCTTTAACCTCTGCGTTTGCATCAAGAGCACCCTTTTGATAAGCCTTGGCCAGGGCATGGCAAAAACTGCTGCTG
>JAHJDU010000533.1 GCA_018812385.1 Pseudomonadota bacterium | reverse complement strand
TCATGGTCGCTTTTTTTTATATGTGCAGTGATTCTGTCTGGATTCACCTTTAAGACCAACTTAATTTTTCAAACACCTGGCAAGGTATGGGCCAGGGTATTAGAAGTATCTCCCGGACATTTAAGAGGCTATATCAATATAAGTAGAGACCACCTTGACAATAAACTCTATGACAAAGCCATTGCAGTCTGTACCAAGGTGATTTCAATAAATCTTGGATCTGCAAGAATTTATAATAACAGAGGTGTTGTTTACAAACTGGAGAAAAAATATGATCAGACCATTTCAGATTATACAAAAGCTGTTAAAATAAATCCTGATTTTGCCGAGGCTTATCATAATCGTGCAATCACCTTATATTATTCAAAAAATTATGATAAATCATTTTCCGATGTACAAAAAGCGTTGAGTATTGGAGGAAAAGTGAATCCAGAGCTCAATTGTTAAAAAAACAAATACTTAATGGTCAGAAAAATCTTTCCAAAAAATAACACAAATAGTTTGTAACAAAACATAAAATTAAGTTGCATTTTAAAATTTTATATAATATAAGTTCAACCTATGAACAATAGACTTGACAAGGAAGAAATCCAATTAAGCCTCCTCAGGCTGCTTGAGAAAAATCCCGAGCTGACCCAGCGTGGAAAACTTACTTTCAATTTTTTGAAAAAAAAGATCCGGGAATATGATGACTTAAAAGAAGAAATCAAAACCCTTAATGATCTTTTTAAAAAAACAGATACTGATACCAATGATTCAGAATTGAACAGGCACCTGAAAAGAATTATTGATTAATTTGTAGTTTTATACTAAAAACGTCCGCATTTTAAAATTGTTACAGCGATATGGCACTGTAACTGAAGGGGCGGAGCTATAGCCCTTCACTGGTAATGTCAAAATCCTTACAATGCAGTTTTTGCCCCCAAAAAGCAGGCCCTAAGAGCTAAAAACACCCCAGATTGGAACGATTCCTCCATAAAAACAAAAACTTAGCGGGGTCAGACCCCGATATTCTGCTTATAGCCCTTCACTGGTCTCTGATAATGATTAAAAAATGAATTGATTAACTAAACTTTATGGCTAAGAAGGATACGATACATTATTGGATTAAAACTGCTGACAAGGACTGGAAGGTGGCTAATCATTTGTTTGAAGAAATATCTGATTTCAACCTTGAGGCAAGATATCCGGATGATAAATTTTCATTTTACAAGAAATGCACCATTGGCTTTACAAAAAATAAACTCAAACAAATCAGGGCATTAAGAGAATGGTTTCTTCAAAAGCTTTAATCATCAATTTGATTAAACATTACATCTCTGTTTTAAGAGAAAATAACATTTCTATTCAAAAAGTGATGTTGTTCGGTTCTTACATGAACGGGCAACCAAAAGAAGACAGCGATATAGATATTGCCATTATCTCACCTGCCTTTAAAGGTGATCGCTATTCGGATAGAAGATTTATTGTCCCATTCAGGCGTGGAATAGACAGCCGGATTGAGCCCCTACCATTTACTCCTGAAGATTTTGCAAAAGGTGGAATTCTTATTGATGAAATTAAGCGCACTGGAGAAGAAATTCTTTGAAAATCCACGCACTGCTTTGCCGGCCATATTTAAAAGGGCGGGGCTGGCACCGGCCCCAGGCAAAACCCTTAAAACCCACTTTTTGACCCCAAAAAGCAGGTTCTAAGAGCTAAAAATACCTCAAATTGGAACGATTCTCCCATAAAAACAGCCCCTTATCGGGGTCAGACCCCGTTATGCCGTTATGACTGATCAAGGATCAACACGATCTGATATTCGAAAGGAGTGCATAAGATGAAAGACAAAAAGAAGCCATTATATTTGTACGAGGCGCTGGAACTCCGTTCAGAGTATGACGCCAGGATTAAGACACTAAAAGACTGTTTGCCTGAATCAAAGCAGAATAGAGATAGGTTGTCATTTACTCGAAATGATGAGATACGTCGTCCCAGCCCAGATTTTGATGCTGTTTCCGCTCGAAAGGAATTAAGAAAGATAGAAATCAAGCGGCGGAAACTCAACAGTTCTATTCAGCGGGCAAACTTCAACCATTTCATCAATTTTAATGGAGATTCG
>JAHJDU010000047.1 GCA_018812385.1 Pseudomonadota bacterium | reverse complement strand
ATTATATTTTTTTGCAAACTCAACCGAACGGATCTGAAGAACCTTGGCACCCAATATGGCCATTTCAAGCATTTCTTCATAGGATATTTTGTTGATTTTTCTTGCCTTGTTGCAAATTCTGGGGTCTGTTGTGTAGACCCCATCCACATCTGTGAATATTTCACAGACATCGGCTTTCAGGGACGATGCAATGGCAACGGCTGATGTGTCAGACCCGCCTCTGCCAAGGGTAGTAATGGCGCCATCTTTATCCATCCCTTGAAATCCTGCTACTACGGCAATATACCCATCTTCAAGGGCCTGTTGTATGTTGTGACAGTCAATATTCATTATTCTTGCTTTGCCAGAGGTTTTATCCGTATGAATGCCGGCTTGGAAACCAAGAAAAGACTTTGCCTTGTATCCCCTTGACTTGAGGATTATGGCAAGAAGAGCTGCCGTTGTCTGTTCGCCTGTGGCAAGAAGTACGTCAAGCTCCCTTTTGTCCGGCGTTTTTGAGGCCTGTCTGGCAAGAGCGATAAGACTGTCTGTTACACCTGACATGGCAGAGAGGACAACAACAATTTTGTCACCTGTATTGTGCGCTTTTATTACCCTGTCTGCAACATGGTTGATCCGCCCAATGTCTGCAACAGAGGTTCCGCCATATTTTTGTACTCTTAAGGCCATAACAACTCCGGTATTGGTAAATATTAAAATTTATAAAAACATGTTGCTTATCAGATTTGATCCTGGTTGTCCAGAGGTAATAGATATTATCCTGTTATAGTGTTCATCAAATTTAAAATTGATTTCAATGTCAAATTTAAAAGAGATATGCTTCAGTATCTCAGGCCATTCAACAACAATAATATGGGTGTCATCAATAAGATCATCAAACCCGATCGTTTCAAGCTCATCCACAGATTCTAACCTGTAAAGATCCAGATGACAAAGGGTAAGCACGCCTGCCGGATATTCATTAATTATGTTATATGTCGGGCTTGTGATATAATATTTTTCAGACACTCCAAGCCCTTTTGCAAACCCCTGGACAAAGGTTGTCTTGCCCGCTCCCAGTTCTCCGTTAAGGGCAATACAAATCCCCTGGGAGATATTTTTTCCCATTTGTTCACCTAAGTGAATCGTCTGTTTTGAATTCTTTGATTCTATGGTTTTCATAAAAGATATTGATGAATGGTTTTTGGAATTATCTGGATGATATCACTGGCAATAAAGCCAAATGCACCCACATCACTGGCAAGCTGATCTGCGCACATGCCATGGATAAAAACGCCGGCAAGGCTTGCATTTTCAGGGGTAAATCCCTGGGCGCAAAAGCCTGCAATCATACCTGTCAGTACATCTCCCATGCCGCCGGAAGCCATGCCAGGATTACCAGTGGGACAAATATAGGATCTTCCATCGGTCAGGCTGACAATGGTCTGGGCACCTTTTAAAACCAGGATAACATCGTGGGCTTTTGCAAATTGTGAGGCAATCCTTATCCTGTCGGCCTGGATATCCTTAGGTGACATATTACAAAGTCTTGCCATTTCACCCGGATGGGGGGTTAAGATGGCCGGCGCCTTTTTCATTTTCAGGACGTCAGTATTTTGCGCTATACAATTGATTGCGTCTGCATCAATAACCATTGGCACCTCACTTTTTTCAATGAGGTTGTGGACAAGCTTTTTTGTGGCCTTTTGGGTGCCGATACCAGGACCTAGGGCAAGGGCTTGTTTGTCTTTTAAAAGACTAAGAATTTCTTCAAAACAATTGTCTGATAAAAATCCTTTGTCTGTTTCAGGCAATGGATGGGTCATGGGCTCAATGACCTGGGGTTCAATGATTTTGTTGAGGCTTTTGGCAATGCCCAGGGTGACAAGACCTGTACCACACCGCATGGCTGCATTGGCACAAAGGGCTGCGGCTCCTGTTTTTCCGGTTGACCCCCCGATGACAAGTAAATGGCCGTAACTGCCTTTATGGCTTTGGAATTTTCTGGGGTTGAAACAGGCGGCGATGTCCTTTTTTTCAATCAGAAAGAGTTCAATTCCTTTTTCCCGGGCAATAAAGTTAGGAATGCCGATGTCAATGACTTCAAGATCGCCGGTATAACGATTCCCTGGATAGAGAATATGCCCGGCTTTGGCAAAAGCAAAGGTGGCTGTGGCATCCGCTTTAACAGCAACACCTAAGGGCTGCCCAGTATCTGAATGAAGCCCAGAAGGGATGTCCACGGAAAAAACAGGCCGCTGGGAAGCATTGATCAATTCAATGGCATCCTTGAAAAATCCTTTGACATCTGAATTAAGGCCGGTCCCCAAAATGGCATCAATAAAGAGGTCATGAAGGAGAATAGGGGCTTTTTGTTTCTTAAACGTATCAGCATCCGGGATTTCAATAATGGAACAAGTAGAAGATCGGTCACATAATTTTTGGGCAAGCGTCATATTGATTTTTGCATCACCTGTTACCTTGTCTTTTGAAGATAATAAAAAGATGGTAACATAGATTCCTTTTTCCATCAAATATCTTGCAATGACAAAGCCATCCCCTCCATTGTTGCCCTGGCCGGCCAGAACGGCAACTTTTTTTGTTTTAATATCTTTAAACTTTCTGAGCAGGTAATCAAATGCTCCCCTTCCCGCATTTTCCATCAAAACTAGCCCGGGGATACCAAAAGATTCTATGGCCTTTTTATCCATTTCCTGCATTTGATTTGCTGTAACAAGAAACATGTTATTCCTCCGATATTATTCTTCCATAACCTCTTTATACCTGAAACAGGAGACAAGGTGGTCATTGACCATGCCCACTGCCTGCATATGGGCATAGATAATGGTTGATCCGACAAATTTAAATCCCCGCTGTTTGAGATCCTTTGAAAAGGCATCGGATTCCCTGGTTGTGACCGGCATCTGGTCAGGGGTTTTTAATTTGTTCACTTTTTGTTTCCCATCAACAAAACGCCAGGAGTATTTGTCAAAAAATCCGAATTCCTCCTGGATTTTAATAAATGCCCTTGCATTTGTTACAGCAGCATTGACTTTCAGCCTGTTCCGGATAATACCGGGGTCTAAAAGGAGCTCTTCAATTTTTCCAGGTGTGAATTTGGCGACTTTTTCAACATCAAAATTGGAAAAGGCATTTTTATATCCCGGCCTTCTTTTAAGAATCGTCAACCAGGACAGCCCTGCCTGGGCACCTTCCAGAGTGATAAATTCAAAGAGCTTTTTAT
>JAHJDU010000532.1 GCA_018812385.1 Pseudomonadota bacterium | reverse complement strand
GAAAACAGACCAGGAACGGTTTAAAGCTTTAAACTGGGGATTGCGGGCATGGGATAACTGGTATTTTAATGATGTGGATCACAGGTTCGGCGATCCCTGGCCCGGAAGAATCCCGGCCCAGTTAGTTGCTCATACTCTGTTTTACTTTACAAAAGAAAACGATCTTGTGCTGGACCCCATGGCCGGCGGCGGCGTGGTTGCAGACACCTGTCTTGCCTTTAACAGACAATGCTGGTCTTTTGATCTTTTAGACCGGGTTAAAACAAGACCTGAAATAGAACCTTTTTTATGGGACCCTGAAAACCTGGCCTGGCCGCTTCCTTCAGGCAAAAAACCAGACCTGATTTTTTTTGATCCCCCCTATTTTAAAAAGATGGCAGCCCATTACATGAAAGGCAGTATTTCAGATTTTTCCAAGCCCCAATATTTAAGTTTTTTCAGAAATATTTTCAGTCTCATGAGAGAACAGTCTAAACCCACCACCCTTATGGCATTTCTCAATGCAGACTTCAGGGATTTCCAGGGGATTCCGGCCGTAGATGAAAACCCGGATAACGCCATCCTGATGTTAACCTATGGGAAATTGCTTGAAGCCTGCGGATGGAAGGTCACGCATTTACTGGACTGCCCCTGTCAACGGAAAGATTTACCGTAAATATGGTAAACAGAATGCATACAAAAGAACCCTGGGTATTGTCAGAAGAACCTTGATCATTGTAAAACCGGATATCCTTCACAATGATGATGCTATGCTGTGATTGATTGATAAATTTGTTGGGATTAAAGGGGTTGGTTACAACTTAAAAAAACAGGAAACCAATAAAATTTTATAATTGCACGTGGGGATAGAAAATACGGGGTATAGTATATTGTGGTTGATGTTTTTTAGAAAAAGAGAGCCCTACACGTTATAGTTCTCTACTGAGTGGCACTCGAAAAATTACTCCTTGAAAATCTTAATGATACCGTTTGAATTATTGAACATTGGAAGAATCAAAATTTATGCAAGTATGGTTAACTATTTAATTAATAAAACTCCCATCTTAAGTTATATCTTGTTCTAATTTCCATTTGTCGATATAGTTGAAAAGAATTATGTTTTTGGGCTGTGACAAGTTTAGGAGTAGGTACATTGGTAAAAGAAAAATTGAAATGCTATATTATTGCAGGGCCAAACGGGGCAGGAAAAACGACATTTGCTGAAAAGTTTCTTCCGGTTGAAGCAGAGTGCCTGAATTTTATAAACGCCGATCTAATTGCAAAAGGGATCGCACCTTTTAATCCAGAGAGAGTTGCCTTGGAAGCCGGAAAATTATTTTTGAAAAGAATGAATAGTATTGTTTCAAATAGAGAGTCCTTTGCGTTTGAGACAACATTAAGCGGTTTAAATTATATTGAAAGCATCAAAAACTGGAAAGAAATTGGTTATGAAGTGATTTTATATTTTCTTAGCCTTCCCAATGAAGAAATGGCCATAAAACGTGTTCAATTGCGAGTTGCCCAAGGTGGACACAATGTCCCGGTTGATGTCATTAAAAGAAGATTTCATCGGGGCTGGAAAAATTTTCAAAAGCATTATAAGGACTTGGTCGATGCCTGGGTCATTTTTGACAATTCAGGAAATGTTCCTTTGGTATTGGAGGAAAAAACATGAAAAAAGAATCATATTCAAAGTTAGCATTAAATGCGATGCAGAGGGCATCAAAAGAGGCAATTGAAAAAGCCGCAAATTTGGATTTAAAAATCCCTGAATGGAAAGATGGAAAAATAATCTTTGTAGATGCTAAGGAAAAACTGAAAAAATTCAAGAAATGACCATTTATGCGACTGATACTACCCCGATATTTTAGACACTCAGTTAAGCAATTTTTACTATTGAGATGGTTTCCCGAGCTCAAGAATTATTATCCTATCCTTAACTTTCACCGGGCCTTCCATTGTTAAGAATACCAATCCTATTTATGATTTTTCAAAATGGTAGGATCTTCTATATTTTCAGTAATTGTTTGTAGACTCCAATGGAGAAGACTTCGTATTCATAGTCTACGGTATTTTTGAATTTTTCATACCGAGCTTAATAGCCAGAAGTAAACACCCAAAGTTCTATCAAGAATTGAACTGATATCATTGATTTTTTAATGGGCTAATGGCAGTTTGAGTTTGGATAATAATACTTGAGCCGGGTAACCGGCTCATTAATGTTCGTATATTAATAAAGGTTGTGTCTGAAAAATCTGAAAAAGAATGCTTCTAATGTAGGTTGAACGTCGCGTTTCAGGTGCGAGAAGTACGAATGCCACCTATAAATGCTTGGGTTATGCCCAAACGTCTTGCGGCTCCCACGACAAAAGCGCTGATAGGGTATTCTCGTATCCTAACGCAATGAGGACCCTTGATTTTTTAGCGCTAAAATTTAAAGTACCGGTTACTATATTACCGAGATGTGCGCTCGGAATTATCGGAAGCAGGTCTGTCTTTGCAAACCAATCTCGTCGGGGGCCTTCCCATTTTTCCATACGCCGATGAGCGATATCGGCAAGTCGATTATTCTCGTAAATGCGTAGGGCAGCGTTTTGATCCCACACAGTTTGCCTATCATTTATTACCCGGCCTATGTTGCACTTTTCGCTTTCGTTGAGCAT
Organism: Pseudomonadota bacterium; assembly: GCA_018812385.1. Taxonomy (GTDB): domain Bacteria; phylum Desulfobacterota; class Desulfobacteria; order Desulfobacterales; family Desulfobacteraceae; genus Desulfobacula. The sequence goes on along the minus strand of JAHJDU010000532.1, from coordinate 1,619 downwards.
CAAGTGGTAGGCGTATTCTAAATATATGACTATCACTCGTTTAGGTTGAATTGGATACAAACCATATATAGGTACATTATCTTGTACCCCTCCATCCACGCACTTATTCCCGAATATCTTTTTCATACGGAATATTTCTGGTAATGCGGCAGATTGAATTAATAATTCAATGACGTCCTCAGTGTTTTTCACTTTTGCAAGCGTTGGGTAATGTGGAAAGCCCGAAACATTTCTCGCAGATGGCTTAACAGCCAGAGTGCAAATTATTTCGGGATCACCTTCCACTAAGTTCGGATGGAAAATATTTTTGACTATATCTCGAAGTGGAGTGTTGTCGGCTAAACTCATTCGCTGACTAAGCAGCTTGGAACACATAGGAACCAGGAATAATAAAAGCACGAAGATCGATATAGTCTTGCTTGTTGCGATTCCGATACTCTCAAGAAGATGGCTAAGACCGAACCTGAGGAGGACAACCCCAACGATACCGATACAAAAAGGTAACACGCTCGTTGCGAGTAATTTAAGCACATCCATCAAAAGGGATGATAGCTTAGGTAGGCCGATAGATATACTGTCACCGAGTATATTCGTTGTAGTTGGGAACCTTTGCAGTGCATTAATAGTAATTGGCAGATAAAGAGCTATTTTCAGCATCATCCAAGGATTGAGTTTAAGAACATGGTGGAAGCTCAAATTTGACCATGTTTTTAGAACGATTTTTCTATCTCTCGTTTGCAAAAGGCGTTTGAAAAGAATTGCGTTCAGAGCGCCTACGGAAGTTCCTGCGATAGCCGAGAAGTCACGGAAACCACTGTCCCACAATGCTAATATTGCCCCCGCCTCATAGGCTCCTTTACCTCCACCACCAGATAGAACCAGAGCGGTAGACCGCTCTGGTTCTATTGGGAAAATTGGCGTGTTACTTAAATGCTTCCGTACCCTCAATAGAAGATCTCTAAGATCTTCACGATCAGTTGGATCTGATGAATTTTCTTTGCTATCATAAATCATTTATGATTCGGTGCATCCTATAACGCTGTGCTGATCGATGTGCGGCTTGCCGTTTATCTTGAAAAATTGAATAATATTCGAAAATCAACATAATTGGAGAATATCCTTACCCTGTCCAAAATTGCAATAGGAAAGATTATACAGAGATAAGTTTATCGTTCGGTAGTCAAGTATCCTTGCATGATCTTAGCTTCAATTTTTAATGGAAAATTGTTTTGATTTGTATCGATATACTTAAGATTTTTCAGTGCGGGCTTTGTCTATTTATGTAGCCAGTCAACCCAGGGCTTGAAGGCGAGCACTATTGGCAATAGTGCACATGTTTAAACCCGGAAGTTGTCGTCAACAAAAATAGACAAAGCCCGTACCATACCAGAATGGATATCGCTTAATTTTTAGTTTCCAATTATGTTGCCAGTTTTTTATGTCGCGAGTATACCCCGCCGCCAGACCCCGCCCTTATTTTTTAAAATCAGACCAACGCCACATGGATATGTCTTCCGACAACTTTAGCGAATTTTTCGAGTGTAGACAAACGAATATCAGTGGCATGATTTTCCATTCTGGAAATTACAGATTTTGTTGTATTTAGTTCATTAGCAATT
>JAHJDU010000531.1 GCA_018812385.1 Pseudomonadota bacterium | reverse complement strand
GATCTTGATGATGCCATTATCTTAATGGGTGTGGGTAAGAACATGGTTCAATCCATTAAATTTGGGGCACTGTTTTAGCAGGTATGGAAGAGGAGGAATCCAGGTATCGTGCCTGCTTGATTTGTCACTTATAATTAATAACGGACCTTCTAATGAAATTTGAACATATTGTGTGGACAATTGGCAAGTTAATAAAGCTATATGAATCCGGTAAAATAAACTTAAGTCCAAGCTATCATATAAATGTACTTTGGACAGCAAAAGATCAAAAACAGCTGATTGATACAATAACAAAAAATCAACCTATACCAAATTTTTTTCTCAAGACAGATGATAGTGAAAGCTATGAAGTGGTAGATGGACAACAACGAGCAAGAATTATTTTGGGATATGCTAATTTAAACTTTCCTGATCTAAATGGAAAGTATCTTGATGATGAAATCAAAGATGCTTTTCTGAACTATCCTCTAAGCATAACCTTAATAACAGAACTATCAGATAAAGAATCAATTGAAAAATTTTATTCTCTGGTCCATTCTGCCAGATTTAGATTTAATGGTTTCGAATAATCAAAGCAGAATTTTATTAGGTTGAAAATAATAATCTTATCGAAATATCTGGAGTTTGAACAATCAATTTTGACAATTTAACAAGAGATTAAAAATGAATTTTGGTTAGGTGTTTAAAATGAAGAATCAAAATATAAAGAATCAGTTTAAAAAAATTACCATGTGGAAAAGAAGCGGAGTCCGTTCGCCGCACAAACCGTTGATGGTGCTTTATGCCATCGGATGTCTTTTGAGAAATAAAGAAAGGTTAATTTCATATGAAGAGATAGATAAAGACGTTGCTAAACTCCTTCAGGATTTTGGCCCTCAGCGGAAGTCCTATCACCCCGAATACCCATTCTGGCGTTTGCAAAAAGATGGAATCTGGGAAATTGAGCATTTTGAAAAATTGAACCTCAAATTGAACAAAAGTGGAGATATTAAAAAAAAAGATCTTATTGAAAATCGTATACATGGCGGATTTAAAAAACATATTTATCAAAATTTAGTCGATAATCAAATGATGATAAAAAAAATAATACAGGAAATGTTAGAAGACAATTTTCCACAGACGATCCATGAAGATATACTTCAAGCAGTGGGGATTGATATCAATTTAATGGATAACAGTGTTAAAACACGAAGTCCGAATTTTCGAGATAAAATTTTGCGGGCTTATGACTACAGATGCGCTATTTGTGGTTTTGATGTCAGGATGGGTCATTTTCCAGTTGCTCTGGAAGCAGCACATATCAAATGGCACAATGCTGGTGGCCCCGATACAGAAATCAATGGTTTGGCTTTGTGTTCTTTACACCACAAACTCTTTGACCGCGGGGCTTATACTGTATCCAATGATTTGATAATTTTGGTGTCCAACCGGGCGAATGGAACAGAAGGATTTAAAGAATGGCTGATGAAATTTCACGGAAAGAAATTGAGACTGCCTCAGAGAACTACTTATAGTCCAGATCAGGCATACACAGACTGGCATGTGAGAGAAGTCTTTCAAGGAGAATTTCGTGAGGTTGTCAATGAATATGGATAAAGCGCGTTGAAATAAAACTTAAACAAAACTATTTAGGAGAGCCTAAATGACAGTTGAACGCTCAAAAGAATTTCTTATCAGCCTTTTAAGCGAATTGAGAAAACTACCGAGAGAAACCGAATGGCTGGAATTCAAACACCAGAATGACACACCGAATGAAATCGGTGAGTACCTTTCTGCTTTGGCAAATTCGGCAGCACTTACCGGCAAAATCACAGCATATATGTTCTGGGGGATTGATGACATTACCCATGATATCATCGGTACCCGATTTTTACCTCGAGCCAAAAAGATAGGGAATGAAGAACTTGAGAGCTGGTTGCTGAGATTGCTATCCCCAAAAATCAATTTCCATTTTTATGAACTCACCGTGGATTCTAAAAAGGTTGTTATTCTTGAGATAAGTGCAGCCTTCAGACATCCAGTTCAATTCAAGAACACAGAATTCATTCGTATCGGATCTTATAAGAAAAAACTTAAAGATTTCCCGGAAAAAGAACGTGCGCTGTGGCGGGTATTTGATAAAAACCCGTTTGAGCGGGAAATTGCTG
>JAHJDU010000004.1 GCA_018812385.1 Pseudomonadota bacterium | reverse complement strand
GTTTCGAAGATATGCATTTACTGATTTACTTGTAAGATACATTGAGTATCATAAAATTGCGGTCACTCATGTAGTAAATATTACTGATTATGATGACAAGACCATCCAGGGGGCGCAGAAGGCAGGGGAACCACTTTCAAAGTTAACACAAACCTTTGTGGATCTGTTTAAACAAGACCTTTTAAAGTTAAATATCCGCCCGGCAGATGCCTATCCAAAAGTATCAGACCATTTTGATGAAATGATTGATGTGGCAAGACAGCTCCAATCAAAAAAGCATGCCTATGAAAAACTGCATTCTCTGTATTTTGATATTGCCAGCCAGTCAGAGTATGGCGATTTTTCAAGGACCAATCTGGATATGATAAAATTAGGGGCAACAGTGGATCTTGATGCCTATGAAAAGGGTAATCCAAAGGATTTTACATTGTTAAAACGAGTTCGTCTTTCAGAACTCAAGGCAGGTGTGGGCATTAAAACTCAATGGGGCAATGTACGTCCTTCTCTTCATTTGCAATGTGCGGCCATTGCCATGAAATTTTTAGGAGAAAGCTTTGATATTCAGACTGGTAGCCGGGAACTTATCTTTCCCCATCATGAAAACGAAGTTGCCATTGCAAGAGCTTTAAAAGGGGCAACCCTTGCAAGGTATTGGCTGCATTGTGATCCCGTCCGCTATGACGGTTCTCTTGGTGCTTTGACCATGGAATCTTTGACCCTTGAAACCCTTGTCAAAAAGGGGTGGGGACTCAAAACCATTCGGTTCTGGCTGATTTCCAATCATTATAGGAAAACCTTAATTTTATCGGACCAGGCCTTAAAACAGGCCCAATATACTTTGGATAAAATCAATCGGTGCATTACTACACTGAGTATCATTGGAAACGGATCTGGATTTGAAGACATGGATCAATTTATATATGATATGAAATCTGCTTTTTTTCAATCCATGGAGGATGATTTAAGAATTTCAGGTGCTATTTCTTCAATGCTTGCTAACGTGAAAACCATCAACAGGCTCATCAACCAGAATAAAATCAATGCTGACGGCGCTCAAAAGCTTGTGAGCTGTTTTAAAGAAATAGATTCTGTTCTTAAGATTTTCAGCTTTAAAGAAAAAAAGCAATATTCAAGTCAAATTCAAGATCTTATAAAGGAGCGGGACGGCGCAAGACAGCAAAATGATTTTCAAGCGGCGGATAAGATTCGCGCCCAATTGATCAATTTAGGCATCAGTGTTCATGATAAAAAGGCTGACCTATGACAATAAGACTTTTATTTTTTCCCTTCACCCATATTCGTGAAAACCAGTTGAGAATAGTTTTAACCTTTTTCCCGTCCTTTGAATATTTACCGATGACAGGGGATTTTGACATTCATCCAAACTTGCACAAAGCGTTTGGACAGGGGAAAATCACCCCGTTTTTTTTATCTTATGACCAGGTTGAGACTGTTGAACAAAACCTTGAACAATATCTGGCATGGGCACGTATCCACAAGGGAAATGAAGTGAATTTTAAATCCCTTTTAAAGGACACCCCTTATTTTACAAATGATTCAGATGTGACAGCCATTAAATCACAGATCAAGGGGGGTAAAGGAGGAAAAGATCCTGACGTTGCCTTGTCCGGCGAATCAACCCTGCAGCAGGATTTATTGTTTTTAAAGATGGCACAATTGTATGATGAACAAAATGAAGGCATTGATTTGGCGTTAAACGATCTTAGTACAAGCCATGATACACTTATTTCAACCCTGCGCGGATTAGAATATTCCTCAAGTGAAGCCGAAAACAGCAAAGCTGAGGATAGTAAAGATGTGGATAGTAAAGATGTGGGGGGTATCATGACCAGACAGCGGATTAGGGCATGGTCAAGAAGTATGGTGGCAATGGGTGGATTAAAGCAAGATGGGGACATGCCATTGTTCATCACTGCCAGTGACGCGGTATTTGACTATCTTGAGTCCAATTGCAAAGATGTTGTAAATGCCCTTGACATTGATAATATAAAAGTGCATGAAAATGAATGTGAAAATAAAAACGAATGGCAACATCAGTTTTGTGACTATTTGGTGCGTGCAATTCAAGGAGATGGTATCCAGGAAAACAATCTACCTGAAGTGAATGACAGCTGTTTTTTTTCAGGGCAAATCAAATTGTGTATTTTTTCCGGGAATGATATTAACAGGCTCTTTAATTGTTCAAATAAACAGATATCTGTATGTCTGATCAAATTAAAGAGATAAAAAACT
>JAHJDU010000530.1 GCA_018812385.1 Pseudomonadota bacterium | reverse complement strand
GTTAAAGAGATCTGTGAGAAAAACGCAAGCCATCTTATTCTGGATGAAGTTCAGACAGGCTTTGGAAGAACAGGCAAATTCTGGGGATTTGAAAATTATAAGGATGAGATCACGGCATTGTTTTTAATCAAGCTTTTTTTTGACAATGGCATTTATGTTGTGTATTCCGGCAATGATCCCAAAGTCATTCAATTTCTGCCCGTACTGAATATTTCAAAGGCAGAGGCAGAAGATATCTTAACAATAATGGAAACATCTTTTAAAGCAATGTCAGGAGAATAAATTCTGGGGGGTGAAATGGATATTGATATTGAATTATTAAACCGGTTTGAACAGAAATTGATTCCCCATGATTTGTCCCGGTCTTCCATACCGGCTGAAATCATAGGATTTGGTGAAATCTCCGCTATTTTTCAGATAGGGTATGAACAGAACACCATCTATAAACGAATCCCGATTTTCCCTGACCTTAAAACTGCAGAAGCGTATAAGCTCATGTATTTTGAATATTGTGCCTTGCTAAGACAGGCCGGGATCAACCTGCCTGAAGATGATGCCGTTATTGTCCAGGTTCCCGGGCATCCTGTGGCCATCTATTTTGCCCAGCAGCGGTTTGAGGATCAATTCTTTTGCCATAAACTGATTCACACCCTTGGTGAAGCGGATAGAATTGACATGCTTGCGCAGATTATGTCGGCTCTGACCAGTATCTGGGACTTTAATACGCAGAAGATGCCGGAGTTTGAAATCGCAATTGATTGCCAGTTGTCCAACTGGGTGTGGATGGAAGAGAATGGAAAAAGAAAACTATTCCTGGTGGATACCTCTACCCCGTTTATCCGGAAAAACGGGGTTGAACAACTGGAGGTTGAACTGTTATTGCAAAGCGTTCCCGTGTATATCCGCTGGCTGGTGCGCAGGCTTGATCTTGATGATGTTATCGGCCGGTATTATGATCATAAAAAGGTTGTAATAGACCTTGTTGCCAATCTTTATAAGGAGCAGCGGCCGGATTTGATTCCCTGGTTTTTAGAAATTGTTAATAAATATCTGGAGCAGGCGCTTTCTCAAAAAGAGATTGATAAGTATTATAAGGAAGATAAAATGATCTGGACCCTGTTTTCTGCTCTGCGAAAAACAGAGCGGTTTATCACCGTCCATCTTTTGAGAAAAAGATATGAATTTATCCTGCCCGGCGCAATTAAAAGATAAGGGACTGTTAAAAGATAAGGAGTGATTCAAAGATAAGGTGCCATTAAACGATAAAGTTTTGGGAGGGTAGAAAGAACCTGATGTGTGATACATTTGTGGCAGTTTCAAGCGCGACGGAAGACGGGTCTGTGATATTTGGCAAGAATTCAGACCGCGAGCCAAATGAAGCCCAGGCGCTTGAATATTATCCCCCGGTAAAATATTCCGGACAGCATCAACTGGATTGTACCTATTTAACCATTCCCCAGGCCTCTGAGACTTATGGTGTTCTTCTTTGCCGGCCCTTCTGGATGTGGGGGGCGGAAATGGGCGCCAATGAAAAAGGTCTTGTGATCGGCAATGAAGCCGTGTTTACAAAAATGCCCATAAAAAAAAACCATACCCTGACGGGAATGGATCTGTTGCGTCTGGCCCTTGAACGGGCTTCAACGGCCCAGCAGGGCATACAAGTGATTACCGGGCTTTTAGCAGACCGGGGGCAGGGGGGTGCCTGCGGTTATGCGGACAAAAACCTGTTTTATCACAACTCTTATATCCTGGCGGATAAAGAAGAAGCCTGGGTATTGGAAACCAGCGGACCCTTGTGGGCGGCTTTAAAAATTAAAGATGCATATTCCATCAGCAATGGCTTGACCATTGGAGAAGAGTTTGACAAAAGCCATCCAGGTCTGATTGATAATGCCAGGCAAAAGGGATGGTTAAAAAAAGGGCAGACCTTTAATTTTAGCAAATGCTATTCTGACTGGCTGTTTACCACTTTTTCCGCTTCCAGATGTCGCAGGAATAGTTCATATGATTTGCTGGAAACTCAAATGGGGAAAATGGATGTTCCTTCTGCTTTTAAAATTTTAAGAAGCCATAAGCAACAAAACTATGATCCGGCATCCCATCTTTTAATGGATTCGGTTTGCGCTCATGCCGGTAATGGCTTAACTCGGAATTCAGGCACAACGGGATCTCTTGTTGCCCATATTGCAAAAGACAGGGATACTTTCTGGGCAACGGGCACGGCCGGGCCCTGTACTGGGATTTTTAAGCCTGTGTGGCTGGAAAACGAAGTCCTGCCGGATTCAGGAGGGGTTCCAGGGGCAGGCTATAATCCTGAAACCCTCTGGTGGCAGCATGAAAAACTGCATCGAAACGTTTTAAAAGATTATTCAAAGATGTCACTCTATCAGGAAGAAAGGGATCAAATGGAAATTGCTTTTTTTAAAAAAGCATCTGATCTTAAAGAAAAGAGTCGGATTGAAATCACCAGGCAGGCCTTTGCCCAATCCCGTATTGCGATTGAAAACTGGATAAACCGGGTTGAATCCCAGCCGGCAAAGAGATCTTTAAATCCCGTATTTAACCTTTATTGGAAAAAGCAGAACAAAAAAGCAGGACTGAAATTGACATGATTCTGAGATGGTTGTAAAAATGCCTGTCAAAACCAAATGGCCAAGACGTCGATTTTCATATCCCAATGTACCCGAAGGGCTTAAAATTAATGTTGAAGATATAGGACTGACAAGTCGCCGGGTAAAAAAAGCGGCACGGCTGTTTGGCGCTGCAATAGTGGGGTTGTGCGAACTGGATCGCCGCTGGATCTATTCGAAATCCTACAACATGACACCTGAAGGCGGAAAAGAAGGGGAAATCCATATCCCTGCAGACTTTAAATATGCTGTTGTCATTGCAGTTGAGATGGATTACACGGGTATCAAATGCTCCCCTGCCAATCCTGCATCAGCCGCTGTTGGCACGGGCTATTCCCGGATGGTTTTTACAACGGGTCTTCTGGCGCAGTTTATCCGGGGACTGGGGTTTGAAGCGATCCCCTGCGGCAATGATACTGCCTGCAGTATTCCCATTGCCATTGATGCCGGCCTGGGAGAAATAGCACGTAATGGGCTGCTGATAACACCTAATTACGGTCCCAGAGTTCGCCTGGCAAAAGTTTTCACCAACCTGCCACTGTTGCCGGACAAACCCATTGAATTTGGTGTCAAGGATTTCTGCATGATCTGTGAAAAGTGCGCCCAAAAATGCCCGAGCCAGAGCATCATGTTTGGCCCTCCATCTGCTGAGCCGCATAATATTTCAAACCGCAAGGGTGTTAACACCTGGCATATCAATGCCGAGACCTGCCTTCAGTACTGGGCCCGCAACGGGTGCGACTGCTCTAACTGCATTAGGACCTGCCCCTTTAATAAACCTCCGGGGCTCTGGCATGACTGGGTACGCTGGGGGATCAAGAACACTCCTTTGCTGAACAAATTATTTCTCAAAGGCGATGATTTTTTTGGATATGGACGTAAGGGCAGTCCTGATAAATTCTGGGAAGATTAGGTAAACCTGCCTGGTTTTAAAATTACCAGGTGAGGTTATAAATTTGGATTTGTAGATGATTAGCTTTTGAACCCCCAAACCCCCAAAATCTGCGGCTTGCCCGTCAGCATTTTGCTTGTTGAGTTTATTTTTCCCCCGCTACTCCAAGTGATATCGTTGGATAAAAAGGTTCAAAATTAAGCACATAGCGGGTACTTTTCAGTTTGCCTGTTTTTGTAAAAATTCCTTTATCAACCAAATCTCTTAAATCCCTTGTAGCTGTTGCCGACGGAATTTTGACAATTGACATATACTTTTTAGCACTAAAGCCTCCGGAAAATCCCTTGGGACCTTCTCTAAAAATCCGCAAAACTGCCTTTTTTTGTCTTGGATTCAGAAGCGTTTCATACGCATTAAAAAACTTTGCTTTGGCTATTACGAAATCAACCAGTCTTATGGTCAGTTTCTGTGCTTCAATAATAGTTTTACCAAAGAAATAAAGCCAAGGCGTGATCTGATTGTTTTTGTTTTGCAGCTCTAAAGTTTTATAATACTCTTTTTTCTTATCACTGATGGTTGAAGATAAAGCGATAAGTGTCGGTTTCCCCAAGCTCTGAGACAGGGCCTTTTCAGTTAAAGCCCTGCCAATACGCCCGTTACCATCTTCAAACGGGTGAATGGTGACAAAATACAAATGTGTTATACCAGCCCTTATTAATGGCGACAGTGGCGCTTTTCCCCCTGGAGCTGTTCTATTGAACCAACTTATAAACTGATCCATTTCTCTTGGGATTTCAGAGGCAGGCGGGGCAATGAAATGAATTTTTGGTTTGTCAATCCGTCCAGACACCACTCGCATATCATCTTCGCTTGTGCGGTATTTTCCCCTTTCTAAATCCGTTTTTCCGTTCAATAATTTGTCATGCCAGGCCAAAAGGGTTTCATTGGTTAAAGGAGAATTAAAATCAGTGTACAAATCTTTCATCATCATTGCGATACCAGCTTCTTCTGGTTTTATATTCCCATGCAGATATTTTTCCCCTACACCAAATTCTTTACAGATGGATGATTGAAGGCTGTCCCTGTCTAAAAACTCACCTTCTATTTCAGAAGTTTTCAATGCTTCGTTGCAGATAATTTCAATTCTGAATTCATCCAGGTCTTCTTTAGAAAGATGCCGCATAACACCAATACAGATACCTGATTCTTTGGTATAGTCATTTTCCAGAGAAGTTAATTTTTTTTTGTCATAAGAAAAATTGGACCAATCGTCCTGCTGCCAATTCCAGTTTTTTAATGTCATGAT
>JAHJDU010000529.1 GCA_018812385.1 Pseudomonadota bacterium | reverse complement strand
GCCCGCATTTGCAAATATAGCAGCAAATTTTGGGATAACAAAGGTAAGAAGTACAAAAAAGGCAATGATTAAAAAAAAGACAACCATGATGGGATAACGGATTGCCGATTTAATATCAGACCGCACTTTTTCTTCATGCTCAAGGATATAAATAAGTCTGTCCAGAACATTGGGAAGTGTTCCAGATATTTCCCCTGCTTTGATCATGCTGAGATAAAGATTGTTGAAAATCGTTCCATGCTTGGAAAAAGCCTCATAAAGAGAAGCTCCCTGGCTTATATTTTCCGCCATTTCAACAGTGATACGTTGAAGTCTCTGGTTTTCAGTCTGTTTCTCCAGAATCTGAAAAGTTTGAATAATTGAAACACCGGCCTGAATCAGTGTTTTTAAATTCATGCTATAAAGCACCAGATCTTTGGGTTTAACTGGTGTGAAAAAATCTTCAAATTTTTTGGAACTTTCTTTTTTGCTGGAAGTTCCTGATTTTTTTTTAACGGATTCAGGAATATGACCCTTTAAAGATATAAGTTCCATGGCATGTTTTTTTGATTCTGCTTCTATTTCGCCTGAGATTGCAAGACCCTGTTCATTTAACGCTTTAAACTTAAAAATTGCCATATTAGTGTGCCATAATTGCAGAGACTGCTTCTTTACCGGTGGTATCACCATTAAAGACTTTTTCAGCAGCATCCATTTTAAGGGTTTTCATTCGTCCGGACAAGGTGGTGAATTTAGCGATATCCTGGGCTGATTTCCCTTGAAGAATCATTTCTCTGATATCATCATCCATATAAAGGATTTCATAAATTCCAATTCTGCCCTTATAGCCTGTATCCATGCATTGACTACAGCCTGTCGCTCTGGCAAAGTTGACAGGACCCCTGTTTTCAAGCCCCCAGAATTTGAGTTCCTTATCACTGGGTTTGTATAATTTTTTGCAATAGGGGCAAACCCTTCTAACAAGTCGCTGGGCAATGGTTACCAGGAGAACAGAAGCTATCAGAAAACGTTCAACTCCCATGTCCACTAATCTTGTTATGGCTCCTGTGGAGTCATTTGTATGCACTGTGCTGAAAACCATATGCCCGGTCAAGGCTGCCTGGATGGCAACTCTTGAAGTCTCGGAATCCCTGATTTCACCTATCATGACAGCATCAGGGTCCTGTCTTAATATGGAGCGAAGTCCGCTGGCAAAGGTCATGCCGGCCTTATGATTCAATTGTACCTGACGTATATGTTCCATCCTATATTCAACAGGATCTTCAAGCGTAATAATATTTGTATGGGGTTGGTTAATTTCACTTAACATGGCAAAAAGGGAGGTGCTCTTACCGCTCCCGGTAGGACCGGTACATAAAATCATGCCATAGGGTAAAGCAAGGTTTCTCTTTATAGAATGGATGTCATTTTCAGACAATCCAATTTTTTCTAAAGTAGTGATACCTGAACTGGTATCCAGAAGCCGTAATACAAGATTCTGGCCATAAACAGTAGGAATAGTGGAAACCCTTATATTAACTTCTTTATGATTCATTATGATCGTTAATCTGCCGTCCTGGGGTATCCTGGAAACAGAAATATCAATATTGGCTAAAATTTTAATTCTTGAAACCAGGGGTAAAAACATCCTTTTAGGCGGAGCAGGAATATGATGAAGTTTTCCATCAACCCTTAATCGTATTTCCATATATTCTTTTTCAGGGCTAATGTGTAAATCCGTTGCTCCCTCACGCACAGCCTGGGCCAGAATAGAATTTACAAGCCTTATAACGGGTGCTTCTTCAGCCATATTCTGAAGGGCTGATTCAATGACTTGATCCGGGTAGGAATCCTTTTCATCAACAACATCCATTTCTTCAATATCCTGGATTTGCCGCATCACGCCATCTTTTCCTGCATAGGCACCAAATATGGTTGACAAAAGGTCATTAAAATTTTGTTCAGTACATATGACAGGGATCACTTCCATATCTGTAAGGATTTCAATATGATCAATAGCCAGAATATCAAGCGGGTCAACCATGGCAACTGCAAGTATGCCGCCCTTTTTTTCCAGGGGAATGGCCTGAAACCGGTTTACCGTGTCAATGTCCATAAATTTTGAAAGATCTGAAGTTATGGAATAATCAGTAGGATTAAATTTTTTAATTTTGACTTGTTCAGCAATCGCATTAACAATAGCCTTTTCTGTAACAATTGCTTTCTTGATTAAATATTGTCCTAATTTAAAGCCACTTTTTCTGGCATCGGACAACGCTTTTTCAAGCTGGGTTTTGTTGATCAACTCAGCATCAATGAGCATTTCGCCAAGTCGTTTTCGTTTCGCCAAAATTTACCCCTTTTGCTTTTTCCCGTTATTTTTTATTTGTGATACAGGTTTGCATTCAGCAAAAATAATTTCAGGCAAGCTCTTTTTATATTTGTTTGCAGCCGTCATGGAGACAAAAGGTTTGTTAATAACAACAGGGAAGAAAAATCCTTTATCCTCTCTCCAGACAGGCAGAATCCGAACATTAAAATCAGAAGTTTGATAGTTATGTGCGGTAATAAATGATTTTTTAAAATTATCAGTTTCAAATAGTACTATAAAAATTTTCTTGTCATCCAGGTCCTCAGAACTTTCTATCACAGGAAAATTTATATCCATCCCTGCTTTAACTGTATTTGGATCATTGAGGTTGGAATTATATTTTATCACTTTATTTAAATACGAATATCTGAATGAGCCATAAATAATTCTCATCATTCTGGCCAGGGTTGCATTTTCCGGGACCTTAATGCTGCCATAACCATCAGGCTTTTTTAAACCCGCCTGCTTTTTTTCCGCAGATGTCGCTGGTTGGTTAATACTTGGCTTTATCTCGGGCTTAATTTCCGGTTTAATCTCTGGTTTAATCTCTGGTTTAATCTCTGGTTTAATCTCTGGTTTAATCTCTGGTTTAATCTCTGGTTTAATCTCTGGTTTAATCTCTGGCTTTATTTCAGATTTTATTGGCGGTTTTGATTTTTTTGGTTCAATGGATTTCTTATTAAAATATGAAAATTGATCAAAAACCGGTATGATTTTATTATAATTTACAGCATACAAGGACCCAATTATAAGGATAAGCAAAAAGGTAAATAAAAAAGCTGGCCTGACCATTCTTTTTTTAGGGAATGCTTTTTTTATACAGGATCTTACAAAGAAAAAATCTGCTTTTGTTTTATTTTTTATAATCAAAGACAGCATTATCTGATGGCAAAGGGTGACAATCTTTCGAGGAAAACCCCCTGTTGCCACATATATTAAAAAATAAGCAGACGGTGTGAATAAAGTGCTGGTTTTCCCTGTTATAAAACATTTTTCAAGCCTGTAATTAATCAGGTTTTTTGATTCTTTGAAATTTAAAGAGTTTAATTTGTAATAAAAATTAATCCTATCCTGGAAATTTACAATTTGTTCCAAGCTTTGGATAAATTCTTTTTGTGCAAAAATTATAATTTGCAGCAGTTTTTGATCATTGGTTTCAAAGTTTAAAAGTTCTCGTAAAATCTCAATGCAGGGCAATGAAAGCTTTTGCCCTTCATCAATTATAATTACAATATTGATATTCTTATCAACACCATAGGTAAAAAGATGCTCCTTGATACTTTCTTTCAGAATATTTTCATCATTTGATTCATATATTTTTTCAGGTTCAAATAAATGCAATAGATATTTTAAAAAAGAGACATTACTACTGAACCCCGGGTCAAGGATAAGATAAAATTTAATGGATTCATCCTGGGAAATTTTTTGAATCAATTGACGGCTTATGGTTGTTTTCCCGGTGCCTATGTCTCCTGTTATTATATTGAGTCCACGCTTTAAACGGATTGAAATTTCAAGCTTCTGAAGCGCTTCAAGATGTTGGGCGGAACTGTAAAAAAGCCCGGGGTCAGGTGAATTTGAAAAAGGTTCCATCTTAAAATTTAATATTTTATAGTAATCCATAATTCTAATTCTTAGTTTTGTTAGTGTAGTTTTGTTCCTTTAAAACATGGGGTGTGATAAAAATTAAAAGCTCTTCCATCTCCTTGGTATTATTGGTGCTTTTAAAAAGCCAGCCTAATCCGGGAATATTTTTAAGGCCGGGAACTCCAGATTCACCATCAGTAAATCTTTCTTTGTTCAATCCACCAATAACCGTTGTCTGACCATCAAAGAGAGTGACTCGGGTTTCAGCATTTTTTGTTATAATCGTTGGATTGCCGTTAACTGGATTGGACCAGTCAAGTTCATCCTTGTGGGTCACTATTTCAAGTCTTATGATATTATCATCGATTATATGAGGTACAACTTCAAGCTTAATGACAGCTTCTTTGAATTGAATAGTAACGGTTCCATCTACAACGGTCTGAAAAGGCACTTCCTTACCACTTTTAATAATCGCCTTTCGATGATCCATTGTTGTTATTGATGGTTTTGAAAGTATGTTGAGTTCTCCTTGTTTCTCAAGCGCAGAAAGTTGGGCATAAAGCCGGAAACTACCAATATTTTCAGCCAGAATACCAAGGGCCAGTCCCTGGCCAGATGCAATCGAGGTAATAGGCAAATTGACAATGGCCCCGGCATTTGGATCATAGGCAACAGCATTACCAACATCATCTACCATTGGACTGCCGGATACACTGGTCATGTCTCCACCAATAGAATATCTATTGTTATCACTGGTTCCTTTAAGGCCAACCCCTCCCCATTGTATTCCCAGTTCTTTTGCAATGTCTGAATTGGCTTCAACAATATGGGCTTCGATTCGGACCTGTTTTATGGGCTTGTCAAGTTCATTGATAATGGGCATGATTTTATTGATATCAGCCTTTGTAGCCTGGAGAATTAGAGAATTTGAGAACTCATCAATCAGTATAGATCCAGATGATTCAATCTTTTCATTGGTTGAATTTTCACCCTCACCTTCTTTCTTAACCCCTTTAAGATATTGTTCAAGATTTATTTGCATGACTTTAAGATCAGCATAATGTATTTTGACAATTTTAGTTAAAAGGGGTTCAAGCAAGGCCTGTTTTTTCTTAATTTGAGACATGGCAACGTCATGATTTTTTTTACTCTGTTCAAACCCCTGTTTTGCTTCCAATAAGGCTTTTTTTACGTTTAGATCTTCTACTGTAACCACCCTTAAAATCTGACCAGACCATTCATAGGCAAGTCCATATGCATCAATAAGACTAAGAAAAGCCTGGTCCCAGGGCACATTTTTAATGTCCACATTTGCAAGGCCGGTGATGCTTTCATTAAGGATGATATTGATATTGGCAATTCTTGCCAGGGTTCTTAATACGACAGGGACAGAGACAGCATGCATTCGCATTGTAACCGGTATTTTTGGCAATTGTATTTGTATTTCAGGCAAAGTTGGTTGTTGTGCCTGGGCGCCGGGGGTGGAGACCTTTGTTAAAGTTTTGTCTGAAGGGGTTGATTCAACCTCAAATATATCTTTTTTAGGGACAGGGGTTACGGGTTGAGAGTTTTCAGCGAGGGCTTCCCATTTGTCAAATCTATCAACCTTTTTATCATGAGAAGAACACCCTGCAATAATGAACATCAGTGACAAAAAATAAAAAATCAATTTATATTTATAAAACCATGGTCTCATGATTTAATCCACTTTACCCCTCTTTTAAATAAAGGACGATCTTTTTATTCAAGTTATTATTTATAAATACGCTTTCAGGTGTTATCTGGATGATTTTATATCCAGAATCTTTTATATGCTCCCCTGTTGTGTATTCCATCCCGTCAATCACTGCAAGCATTTTATTACCAAGTTTGATAAATCCTGAATAAATCAAACCTGCCATTTCCTTATCAATTGAAGATTCCTTATCAATTGAAGATTCCTGATTTTTCTTTGAAAGCTTTTCAATTTTGGAAAAAGGATCGTTTTTCCATTCAGATTCAATCATTGAAATCAAATAATCTGCATTTGCTTTTTTTTGGTCTATTAAATTAAGACTTGCCAGGGTTGCATTTATTTTTTCTATAAAACCAGAAAATTGGCTTTCAGTTTCAGATTGTATGGTTTCGTTTTTACCAGAGGAAAGGATAAAATAATCAATGGCACCATACATTAAGGCTGAAATGGCAAGAACAAGTATTATTTTTTCACTTTTTTTCATATTTTATTTAATATTAATCTTTAAATCCACTGAAAATTTTTTAATGTTGTCCTGGGTTGAATTGATCCTGATTTTTTCAAATGAATCAAAAAAAGGTAGTGAAATAATTACAATAAGATAATTTCTAAAATCCTGAAGTTTTCCTTCCAGTTCGAGAAACATTGAACTGGACGTGGATTTGGTTTTTAAAAAACCAAGGTCAAGATTTTTATTGGATAATTTTAAATTATGTTCCAAAGCAAGTGTATGAAATTTATCTGGAAGTTCTGACAAGTTTTTACGATCAATAGCATCTCTTTTTGGGAGTGGAAACTTTGGCTCAAATTTTATGTTTTCAAATTTTTTGGCTATTGCATATGCCGGAACAAATTTTTCATTTAATACCTTATTATCGTTTGAAACAGATTGTATATCCTGCTGAATTTTTTTAATTGAATTTTGTCTGGGTATAAGTATAAAAAATATAAAAATGAAAATAGTGATAGCTGAAAGTACTATAAATATTATAGCGACAGGGCTTATTTTCTCATTTATTTTTTTATAATCAATTCCCGGCATTATATAATTTCCACACTCACTTTAAAATTTAAGATTTTGTCTTTACCATCATCATCTATATCTTTTTGTAAAACTTCAATATCACCAAAAATCTTGGAATTCCCAAGATTTAAAATGTATTCAGTAAAGTCAGAATCTGAATCGATCCCAACCGATCCTATTATGATAACTTTGGCCAATATCTCTTTGGAGTTTTGTTCGCCCTCATTTTTTTTCTTGTTTTGATCAGAAAAATCAGCCTCAAGTGAAGAAACACTTATATTTGCCGGAGTATTTAAACAAATTTCATTGATAACCGCCAGGGGGAAATAGTCTGAAATATATTGGTTCCTTGATTTTATTTTCTGCTCAGTTCCGGAAATCATCTTAACCATTGATTCCTGATTAATGTTTGGATTAAAATTATTTTTTACTTGAACAAGCTCATCCAATTTTGTCATTTCCCGATTTTTTGCAAACCCCTGCCAGTTTGCAAAAGCCGTACAAAATATGAAAATAAGGACAAATATGATTGATGCGGCAATATTGATGTTTTGTTTTTTCTTTTCATTTAATTTGTCATTAGAGGTAAACAAAAAATTATTTGTGTAATCGTTGGAAGATAGTGAAATAGCAAATGTTGTTGTAACCAGTCCTCTTTCATAGGCATTTTCAGGATAGGGCACATTCACTGAACCGGGCAGTGTATCAAACACAGGATCTAAGTGTTCAACATCTGTTAAGGTCGTAGTAGCAGCAAATTCCATGAAAGGATCACAATCAGCCGTCTCACCAATGAAAAAAAATTTTTTCATTGGTGCATTATCAGCAAAATTTTGAGAACAATATTCGCTGGTCCTCACAATTTTTTCAATCAATCGCTCACAGGAAAGTTTGATTTTCAAAAAACCTTCGCTTTGGATACTTTTTAATGAGGAAAGATATTTAACCACAGTTTTATCAGGGGATTTAATAAAATCATCAACTAAATTATATGAGCCTGTTCTAATAATTCTTGTCAAAAGAATACCGGTATTTGAAAAGCAGACTATTTCTGAACTTTTTCTGGATATATTTACAATTGTAAACGGTGAATCCTGCATTTGAAGATGCTGGCTATGAATAAAATTTTGAAGTGCAAAGGGTATGGTGGTTATTCCTTTAAGATTGAAACCTACTTTTGAAAACAAGGTTTTTAATTGATTAACCTGGGTTTTTTCTATTGTAAATACAAGAAGATTTTTCCTTTTGACGTCTTGGATTAGTCTATCACCTATTATTTCAAAATCAAATATTTCCTGGTCTGCATCAAAATCAACTTCTTTTTTTAATCCCCAGAAAGCTGCATTGGCAATTTTAGGCAGGGCAACATCAGGTATGGTAATATTTCGCAATTTTAATTTGGCAGAGTCAATGGTGCACCATGTAGGGATTCCCTTGAGTCCCTCTGTAAAAGCTTCTAAACGCGACTCTAAAAATAATGCAAACCCTTTATCCTCTATTCCAAGTTCATCGGGAAGTTCAAAGGTTGCCCATTTTATCAACCGTTTTTGTTTGTTAGAACTTAAAACAAAGGTGATGTCTTCAGGATTTAACAAAACCCCCAGATTTAAGGTTTTTTTCTTTATTTTTTTTAAATTAACAGGTTCAATCTTGGGGGGGGAAGTTGGAACAATTATTTCAGGCTTTTTACGACTGACTCCACGGATTACATCCAACAATTTTTCTGTAGAATTTTCTTTGACAGATGCTCCCAAACTCTCTCCACAATTCAAAGGAAATTAGTAATTTATAGCAGGCATAACTTTTAAACCGTTTGGTTGTCAACTAAAAAATGAAAACTTAATTATATCACATGAACACGCCTTATAGGCGATCAAGAAATTTAGATAAATTATCCTGGTGGGATAGGCCGATGTTTTTTACCATCACACCTATCCCATGACTTTTCACCCGCATCACTTTTGCGACAAAAGTAAACTCCTCGCCACTGGGATCTGTGAGCTTTATAGAGATGTGTTCACCCTTGCCAATCTTTTTTTTTGTTCGAATAAAAGCGCCAGTGGAGGAAATATCTTCTGTTTCCGCAAGAATTTTTTCTTTCTCTGTGTTTAAACTGACTTCTATCATAATTTTTTTTCGTTTTGCCACACGTTCTTCAATGAGGTGTATATTTTCTTTATCAGGGTTTTCGTTGGCTAAATCAAGAATTGATAAAATTTTTATATCTGTATCCTCATCTGTTTCAAGGATTTGCTTTATGATGTAAAGTTTATCGATCATGTTCTTTCTCCAGGACATAATTTTTGCGAAGATAATTTAAGAATCAATCTTGCTGATATCTGAAAAATTGTCAAGTAATTATTTTGGCATAATTCTCTGGCCTATTGTTATAACGAAAAGAAATTTTGTTTAAAAAATATAGAATCTAAAAGGCAAAAGAAAATTAAACCAAAATAATTCTTATGGTTTATATATTATGAACACAATGCTATGGTATTCTGACGTATAGAAATTAAAAAATAAAACTATAGTATAGATAAAAATAATGTTGAATATAGATGATATAATAAAAGGTTTTGGAGATCAGATCCTGCTGGATAAAGCAGGTTTTCGGATTAATCCTGGTGAAAGGGTAGGACTTGTTGGCAGAAATGGTCATGGTAAAACTACTCTTTTAAATATGATATCAGGCAGTGATCATCCAGATGAAGGAACCATCTCTTATCCTTCAGGATATAGGATGGGTTTTTTATCACAAAAAATTTCTTTCACTGAAAACAGGATAATCGATGAAGCCATGTTAGGACTTTTAGAACATGAAAAAGATCATTCCTGGAAGGCTGAAAAAATTCTGGCAGTGCTTGGATTTTCTCAAGATGATTTTAAAAAAAATCCTGAATAATTTTCAGGTGGTTTTCAAGTCAGGCTTAATCTTGCCAAAGTATTGATTTCAGAGCCGGATCTGCTGATACTTGATGAACCTACCAACTATCTTGACATCACATCCATTAGATGGATTTCACGATTTCTCATTTCATGGCCCAGGGAAGTCTTGCTGGTAACACATGACAGAGGTTTCATGGATGATGTGGTGACACATATTGCTGGTATTCACCGCCATAAAATAAAAAAAATCAGGGGGAATACGTATAAATACTATTTACAGGTCGCCCAGGATGAAGAAGTCTATGAGAAAACAAGACAGAATGAAGAAAAGCGGAAAAAAGAGGTTGAATTATTCATTTCTAGATTCCGGGCAAAAGCACGTCTGGCCAATATGGTGCAATCAAGGATAAAAACGCTGGAAAAATCCCAGACAAAAGAAAAACTCCAGAAAATGAAAAATCTTGAATTTGAATTTAATTATCTTCCTTTTTCT
>JAHJDU010000528.1 GCA_018812385.1 Pseudomonadota bacterium | reverse complement strand
GTTGCAATTCTGTTTTCATCAGAATCCAGTGCATTGATCAGAATTTTTTTTCCCATTATGCAGTCTCTTTAATATTTATATTGTTATTATAAAACTCTTGAATTTTTAAGTAGTAAATTGAATGGATCAAGTCAAATTTTTTATTTATCATATGAATTAAATGCATGTTTAAATATTTTTTTTCTGTTTAAGTATATCAAAATAGGTAAGGATACGTTCAACATATTGAACCGGCTCCCACCCCCTTGCATAGCCATGTTTAGTTTCTTTATAGTAGTCTGGTTTTGATAATAATGGTAGCACTGTTTTTAAATTTTGCCATCTGTTTTCCGCAAGTCCCATCTTTTTGGCGATGTCCATGGCATCGATTACATGTCCATACCCGATATTGTAGCCGGCCAAAGCAAACAGGATCCTTTCATAGTCATCTTCTATATTGTTGAATTTTTTAACCATTTTATCAAGATATTTT
Organism: Pseudomonadota bacterium; assembly: GCA_018812385.1. Lineage (GTDB taxonomy): Bacteria > Desulfobacterota > Desulfobacteria > Desulfobacterales > Desulfobacteraceae > Desulfobacula. Next base: position 2,728 of record JAHJDU010000528.1, on the reverse strand, counting down.
ATTCCGGCCTTAATGCTTTGTGACGGGTTCAATGGGTTTTCAATACCCAGTTCTTCTGCTGTAGCTTTTGTTACCTGCATCAAACCCCTGACATTTGTAAAACTTTTTGCATTTGGATTAAAATGGGATTCCTGGTACACAACAGCAGCAATAAGTTTCCAGTCAAAATCATATTTTATGGATTCCTCAATAATTGTTTTCTTATATTCTGGCAGTCTGGTTTCAATTCTTTGATGAAAACTTTTCAGATCAAAAGGATCTGAATCTTCAATATTTGCATAATATTTATCGGATATCTGTTGCATTATCCCTGTTTCATTTGCATACAGGAAAAATTTATTAATCTGTTCCAACATTTGCGGATCATTTTTATTGACAGCCCAGGCAAGAGATTCTTTTTCCTGAAGCGCTATCCCAATCCGGATGTCTGGATAATATCTTTGATTCAAATAAGCCACATTATCGTCAGCTATTGTAAATTTTATTTTCCTGTCATGGACCATGCGGATGAGTTCTTCAGTTGGAATGTTGTTATGAAGAATATAATTAAACTTAATTCCTGATTTTTTAATTTCTTCTAATCGTGAATGAGAGGAAGTCCCACGACTGATATCTAAGGTTCGGAAGGTCAGGTCTTCAATATTTTTAGGTCCGAAAACTAACTTATGGTGTACAATGTGCTGTTGAATCTTCATATAGGGAATTGAAAAGTTGACTTTTTCAAGCCTTTTCTTTGTTATCGCAAGTCCTGATGCAATAAAATCACCTTTTCCCTGTTCAAGATAAGCAAACATATTGTTCCAGCCCGGGGTAACAACATCAAGATCAACATCGAGAAAATTGGCAAATTCTTTGGCAAGGTCATACTCAAAGCCAGTGGGTTGTCCTTTATAATAATAATAGGTACTAATGGAATTATTGGTGATAAGTCTTAGAGCCCCGGTTTTTTTAATTTTTTCCAAACGGGTTAGATTAAAACCAAATTCCTTATTATGGATGAATACAGATAAAAAAACAAAAAAAGATAAAAGGCTGAGAAGATTTATTAAAATAAAATAATTAGAACAAAAAATTTTCATTTTTTAATCACTATTTGGTTCAATCAGCACTATCTCCGTTTGGTTCAATCGGAATAATTTCCACACGATCAACATTCTGGTATCCCCGGGGAAGTTTTTTCCCTCTATGGCCCCTCATTCCTATATAGTCCTTTTGGTTGCCCGGGCTCAATTTAAGAAAATGCCGGCCGGAATAGATAAGAAGGTTTGCATTTAATGGTAATATTTTAAGGAAGCTAAGTATTTCCGGGGTTGTTGACTTCAGTTCTTTTTTTGGGATGGAAATAATTTTATTTCCTTTACCTTTTTTTAAGTTAGGCAATTGCCTTAATTTAAATATCAAAAGCCTGCCCTTAGACGTAATCGCGGCAATGCTGTCTTTTTCCAGATCCATGACAGCCTCGGGATTTAATAATTCATGATTTTCCTTTAAAGTGACAATTGCTTTACCATTTTTATAATTGGTTAAAAAATCATCGAATTTAACGATAAATCCATATCCATTGTCAGAACCCATAAGGAAATGATTATTATTTTCAGCTGACAGCATAAATTTGATGTGGGCATTGGGCTGGATAGACAAGTGGCCGGTTAAAGGTTCTCCATTACTCCTGGCCGAAGGAAGTGTGTGGGAAAATAGCATATAGCTTCGGCCCGTATTGTCCAGAAAAATGATAGGTTTGTCGCTTCTTGTCCTTAAATGCCCCAAAAGCGAATCCCCGGATTTAAACTTAACGGATTCAGGGTTAATTTCATGCCCCTTGGCAGATCGAATCCAGCCATTATTAGACAAAATAATGGTGACCGGTTCTATATCCATTACATCTGTAACAGAAAATTTTTCTGCCTCTTTCCGTGTTTTTATGGGTGATCGTCTTTTATCACCATATTCTTTTGCATCAGAGTTTATTTCTTCTTTTATATATTCCTTAAATGTTTTTTCATTGTCAAGGATTTTTTCAAGATTTTTCCGTTGGGAATTCAAATCTTTTTGTTCAGATTGTATTTTTATTTCTTCTAATCTGGCAAGTTGGCGTAGCCTGATTTCAAGAATTGCTATTGCCTGTAGCTCAGATAATGGAAAGGCCTTGATCAGGTCTTTTCTGGGGTGATCAGATCTTCTGATAATTTTAATCACTTCATCCATATTTAAAAAAGCTATAAGAAAACCTTCTAATAGATGAAGACGGCTCAAAATTTTTTCCAATTGGAAATTTAATTTTTTTCTTACTGTATCTGCCCTGTATTCGAGCCATTCTGTAAGTACCTCAAGCAGATTTTTAACCTGGGGCCTGCCATTAACTCCAATCATATTCATATTAAAAGAATATGATTTTTCAAGATCCGTCGTAGCAAACAGGTGATCGGTTAATGCGTTAAGATCAACCCTGTTTGAGCGTGGAATTACCACAAGCCGTGTGGGGTCTTCATGGTCTGACTCATCTCTTATATCAATGATCATGGGCAGTTTTTTGGCTTCCATCTGGGAGGCGATCTGTTCATAGATTTTTTCCGTTGAGGCATGATGGGGGAGAGCCGTAAAAATTATTTCTGAATCTTCAACATGAAATTTAGCCCGCATCTTAATCCTGCCGTTTCCAGTTCGATACATGTCCTTTATCTCTGAAAAAGGTGTGATGATTTCAGCTTCCGTCGGAAAATCAGGGCCT
>JAHJDU010000527.1 GCA_018812385.1 Pseudomonadota bacterium | reverse complement strand
CCTGCAGATTGCAAAAACTGCTTTTTATCATTCAGAAGACATGAATTATGAAGCGCAGTTTGCCTATATGAATGAAGCCTTTGCCAGACTTTGCACCACAGATGATGCAAAAGAAGGCGTTAAAGCATTTTTTGAAAAACGAAATCCGGTCTGGCAGGAAAAATAAAAACAAAGCTACTCTCTTGACACCCATTAATTTTATGAGTAGGGTATAAATATCATGGGTAAAAAACGCGCTATAGAGAAAAAAATCAACCAATTGCTGGAGATGTTTTCTGTGGTAGCCATTGTTGGTCCCAGGCAATGCGGCAAATCTACCCTGGTGAAACAATTGCGACCTGATTGGAAATACTATGACCTTGAGAGCCCGGATGATTATCAGCTTATATCAAGTGATCCTGTCGCTTTTTTTGCGCTTAATGCCGAGAATGTAATCATTGATGAGGCGCAGCAGTATCCGGATCTTTTCAAAGTTCTCAGAGGGGTGATTGATAGTGACCGGAATAAAAAAGGACGGTTTATATTAACCGGATCAAGCTCCCCGGATATTGTCAAAGGGATAACCGAGAGTCTTGCCGGCCGCATTGCAACTATGGAGATGTGGCCGTTTAAACAGAATGAATATTATGGAACAGGGCTTCCGGACATATTTGAGCTGCTGACGGATGGCACGGTAAAACCAAATGATTTTTTACAGCTTCGCACCTCACAACATCTGGATCAAACCATGCACATCTGGTTCAAGGGGGGATTTCCCGAACCGCTCATTGAAAGTGAGAAAAACCCGGACTTTCACCTCCAGTGGATGGAAAATTATATAATAAATTATGTCGGCAGGGATATACGAATGCTCTTTCCCCGTCTTCATATTCATAATTTCAGACGATTTCTCACCCTGCTTGCCCAGTTTTCAGGTCATCAACTGAATATGAGCGACATGGCAAGATCCCTTGAAGTAAGTGTTTCAACGATCAAGGATTATCTTGATATTATTCACCAGACATTTTTATGGAGAAATCTTGAGCCTTATACTAAAAATTTGTTAAAAAAAATACAGAAAGCCAGAAAAGGCTTTTTCAGAGATCAGGGCTTGCTACACTACTTTCTGAAAATCAATGACTTGAATTCCTTACTTATTCATCCCGTAGCAGGGTTCTCTTTTGAGAGCTTTGTCATTGAAGAAATCATACGGGGATTACAAGCTACTATGGCCACCCAGCTTGCATTTAATTATTATCGAACCATCGACAAATCCGAGATAGACCTTGTCATAGATGGCCGTTCTGGTCCTATTCCAATAGAAATCAAACTCAATTCCACAATAAATCGAACAGCACTGCGGGGTCTGGAAAATTTTCTTGCTGACACAAAGACAAATTATGCCATCCTGATTAACAGAGGGAAAAGGATCGAACTCCTTACTGACAAGATTATCCAGATACCTGTGAATTATCTTTAGGTGTCTGCATTCCTGTTAGGAAATGTCGGTTAATAAAACCAGATCATTGTTCAAAAAAGATTGCCATTTCAATGGTTTAGGCAAATTTTTGAAAATTGAGTCTACCTGTCCAACATATTTGTTGGACAGGTCCTTGTTACAGAACTTGAATGCCGATGTTCGGCTATGCCGCATGCAATAAAAATTCAACTTTAACAGCTTCGAATGGAAAAACGATGCGTCTATCGTCGGTGTGAATAAGTATTCCGGCGTTTAGAAGTGCTGTAACATCGCCGTGAACGGCCTTTACATCACGTCCAATGAGCCGAGCTGCTTCTCGAATTGATACAGGCCCTGCTCCGCACAGAACCTTAAGCAATCCCCAGCGCTTTTCGGTTAAAACCCGCCAAAGCAACTCAGGAGACGCAAAGGAAATGCGTGCGGATTTTTGGGATTTCCCTGTTTTCCAAGCCCGTGTAAAATCTGCCATTGAATCGGCAGGATCCCGTACATCAAGAGTTACTGTTTTCATGGTTCCACCTCTCAACATCATTCTGGAAATCAGCGATCAACTGCTCCGGTGTCGTGAAAATGTAGACACCTTCTTCCCCAACAAAATGTCGGTGATCGCCCTTTCCGGTCTCATTATCATAGCGCAAAACGCATTTGCCACGTACGACATACGCAAGCCTGTATTTGAAGTCGTGCAGAGATCCATCCAGTGGCTTTGGTAGCCGCCATAATACCAATTCCGCTAATAAAACCAGATCATTGTTCAAAAAAAGATTGCTATTTCAATGGGAAATTTTTCGATCAACATCATTGAGTATTTTTTAATATTCTTCTCATCATTCAAACAATCAATATTGAAAATACAATTGTTTTAATTATCCCGGCTTTTTTCGGATATCTCAGCCAGTTTTTATAATACTAAGTTAAAATCAAATACGTCGTTTCAGGTATGAGTAAAAATCTCCTCGTTTGGCTATCATTTGGATAAAAATTCTTTTTTCTTTTTCATCCTTGATATACGCAATCCTATACTTTTGTCCGGTAATTTTAAAGTGATATGAAAATGTTCCTTTTAAATCTCCAGATAGCCTTTCACCCGCATCAGGATTTAATGAAATTATAGGAATATATTCATATCTGATTTTTTTACTGATTTGCGGATCGATTTTTTTTAAGTCTTTTTTTACCGCAGGATGATATTCAACTCTATACATCAAACACTTCGTTTTCGTTTAAATAGGTGACTTTATTTTCCACCAGCTCTGTATTACGTTTCTGGAGTTCTTGACCTTCATCTGTCAAATACATATACAGGGTTTCCATATCCTGTTTATTCATTCCGCTGATCATATGGGCAAGACTTTTTATTGGTATATCAATTGCTAACTCAGGCATAATATTCTCCTTGGATTATTTTATTTCTTATTTTATAGATTATATGGTCAGCTTTATTTTGTCAAATTTAAAGATGAAGAATCGGCCGCCAAGTTTGTGCACTTGCGGTCCATTGGATGTCGGAGGACGGAGGTCAGGAAAAGACAGAGGTCAGAGATCAGAGGTCGGAGGACGGAGGACAGAAGTCGGAAGCCGGAAGGGAAGAT